>JAUWPK010000255.1 GCA_030611625.1 Promethearchaeum sp.
ATCTAATTCATTTTGAATTGAAGAAATTCGCTTTTTAACATATTTTGAGAAATAGAAATTTTTTTCTTCTTTATTCCAGAACCCGTTTTTATGTTCAAATATTTTTTTTGTTATTGTTAGTAATATCGAGGATGGAATTCCTAATTTTATTGCTCTCACTTCAATGTTACATTCACCAATTTGCTCACAAATTCTTAATTCTTGTTGTATATTTGTAGTTCCTAAATGGGTTAACCAAGAATGTTTATAGTGATATTGTGTAAATATTTTGGTTCTACAATACTCCTCCAACTTATAATAATTTTCTTGAGTAAATTGTGATTTGTACTTGCTTAGGTCAATTAAATTTGATTGATAACTGTCTTTTTCAATTTCTTGAGTAATTGCAGAGAAAGTATAGTATTTTGATTTTTCTAGATTGTATATTCCCAGAATTCCTTGTTTTTCAATTTCACTAATTAATTTATGGATAGTGTCCTTATCTAATGATTTTGAATAATTTAAAATATCAATTGAGCCATTTTGTTGTAAATGCTGAAGAAATTCTTTTTTTAGGAAAGACCAATCATAATAAAAATCTTTAGTAAAATATCCTCTAATAATTTGATTTTCTAATAATCCTTTTATTAATATCATTACCACTGCATTGTTTTTTATACCTAAGGAGTTAAATATTTCAACAATTTCATCCAATTTTATCTTGCGCTGTGAAAGAAATGTAATTATTTTTTCTTTTTCCAATTCAAGCAATTTTTTATGATTTTTATCAATAAAAGTTAATGTATATATATTTTTTTCATCAATCTGGCTTAAAAGATAATCTTCAACTTCTTCCAAAGTTAAATGTTCTTGCTCAGATATTATATTAATATCAGTAAATCGAATCAAAGTTGGGCGATTATCAATTTCTCCTAATATTTGATTTTTAGACCAATTAGATTTGATTCTTTTTTTAAGTAATGGTATTTCTTTTTCTATTAAATTCAATAGGATGTCACTTACTTCAGCAGATTTATTATACTCATAAATGTCCCTCAATTGTTGGATATAATTTATGAGTATACTCAGGGACATTTTCGGTTGTAATCTTGAAAGAATTATTTGTGTAGTATTTAGAACTTCTGAATTTGATTCGTCTTTTAAGATTTTAATAAAAATATTCAATTTTGACAATAGTTGAGTATCAAATGTATCGGGGAATTGCTCCAAAAATAAACATATATTTTGCCGGGTCTCAGATTTCGAATTATACAACAAATCAATAAAATCATCTAAAATTGTCATATCTGAAAAATTTTCTTGTGATAAATAATTCAGTAGACATGAGCCATAAATAATTACAGCGTTTAACTTTTCTTTTGATTTATCACCCTTTAAATAGGGATTTAAAACTGAAAATATTGATTGTGAAAAAGATTTGGGCATTTCTTCTGCAATAAAAGAAAGAATGTATAGGGTTTTATTTGGTTCTTTTTTCAACCATTTGATAACAGCACTTGTATGTGCTTTAAATTTGTCCCATTTCTCCTTTTCATAATCTTCATTAATATTTTTTATTAATTTAATTAATTTTTTATCCGTAATTTTTGGTATTTCAATAAACATGAGTTAGAATCAACTTTTCGCAATCTTTTATTAACAAAATATTTGATGTGTTCAAAATTTTATTGGTGCATATCATAGAAGATTAAGGACAAATTAAAAAAAAATTAGAAAGAATTGAAAAATATAAATCAATTACTTAAAAGAAGTTCTAAAAAAACTTATCTTCCAAATCTATATCGTTTTAAATGAACAATTGTGTTTCTATACATTTTGCATTGTGACAATAATATCAAAAGAATTAAGTAAGACTTTATTTTAAACAAAATTCAATATAGAAATAGTTGTAATGAATGCAGTAAGTCATCCTCCAATTATAATTTTCGATGTTGATGGAGTTTTATTGAATTCAAAAGGACACTTCCTTGCCGCACTCGAATCAATGCATGATCGCTATGCTAATTGGAACTATGAACTTCTAGCACGAACTTCTGCGGTAGATATAATTCGGAGGTTTGAATCAGGTGCTAAAAAAAGATCGATTCCATCAATGAATGCTATATTAAGAAATTTTAAGGACTTAATTCCGAATAGATTCAGGAGATTAATCTATGTTGCGACCATGGGTAAAAAAATTAGGAAATATGATTGGAAATTTAGTGATTTTTTTCCTGGAACTGAGAAAACTCTCCGAGATTTACAATCAAAAGGTATAATACTGGGTGCTGCCTCGAATTCAAATGGTGATCGAATTTCAAAATGGTTTAAATTAAAAAAAGTTGATGATCTGTTCCCATTATTTGTTTCTAGGGATGATCGTAAAACTTATGGTGTAAAACCAAGTGCTGGGCCTTTATTAGCATTATTAGTTAAAATAAAGAAATATTATAATTATTCAAAAATCGATAGAAGCAGGGTGGCTTTTGTTGGAGACCTTATCACGGATGTACAAGCTGCCCAAAGTGCTAAAATTAAATCCGTTGCAGTTTTAAGTGGACATAGTATACGAGAAGAATTAGAATTTCACAATCCTGATTTTATTATTCCTAATATTACATACCTTCCTAAAATTCTGAAAATACTTTTTCCAGAATAAATTCATGTTTTATTGAGAACTTTTAATTAAAGGGATGAATTCCTCTTCATATTTTTTTACTATTTCATCCGCACGTGCTTCAAGTTCATTTTCCCAATAAGGATTTTTCAACTGCTTTTCTTCAATATGCCAATTTTGATCGCGCAAAACTACGGGAGGTTCTTCATTGGAGTAACCCCATTTTTCTTTAAATAATTCAAACCATTCTTTAGGTATGGGATCACTTATTTTTACACTTAGAAGTTCTGCTAAAAACATGGTCCACGACCTGGCAACAACTCCAATATTATAACCTCCGCCTCCGAGGCCGAGAAATTTATTATTACAATATTTAGGAACATTTTGATGAATAATTTTAAATATCTTTTCATGGCCTGATGTCGAAAGACCCATATTTGTTATCGGATCTGAGAAATGGGTATCAACCCCTAATTGACAAACTAAATAGTCTGGTCTATAAGCATCCATAACTTCAGGTACAAGTTTCTCAAAAATATTTAAATAAACGGAATCAATCGTCCCTGGTAATAAAGGCGCATTTAGTGTATATCCTTTTCCTTCCCCTTTTCCATTCTCTTCAAGAAATCCCGATCCCGGGAATAAAGTTCGCCCATCTTGGTGAAATGAAAGAGTTAACACATCAGATCTATCATAAAATATCCATTGTACTCCGTCCCCTGCATGACAATCGATATCCAAATACATAATTTTTGTTCCTTTGGGAGAATTGTCCAAAATATGCTGAATTGCAATCGCTACATCATTGAGCAAACAAAATCCAGATGCCATCTCAGGCATTGCATGATGCAATCCTCCAGTGATGTTGAAACTTCTTGAGTTATTCTCTTCCAAAATATAATCCGCTGCGGTAAGTGAAGCTCCACAAACAGCCATGGCCGCGTCATACATTCCGGGAAAGATCGGATTATCTCCAGGGCCAAGTCCAAATTTTGGAAATCCTTGATAAATCGAATTTCCCCCGACATTGTTAAGTTCTTTTAATTTAGTTAAATAACTGGTTTTATGAATACGCAGAACATCTTCTTCCGTGGCATTTCTCGGCGTAATTAACTTTAACTTTAAATTTGGATTATTAAATAAGTGATATGCTTTCATCAAATCATAAGTGAGTTCGATGCGCTTTGGAGTTAATGGGTGACCAGAACCGAAATTATATTGAGAGAATTGTTCGGTAAAAATGAAACCAACTTCCATATGAAAAAAAATGTTTTTGATGACTTTAATTTTTACGTTAATTATCAATTTTGAGAATTTGATTTTATAAATAATGAGTGTTTTTTGAAAGTTTTACAATGAATCCGAAAAGTTTTACAATGAATCAAAAAAAATTTTCAAATGTTTTACAACGTGGATTTCCTTGGTGTATTATGAGTTTTTTTCCATATGTATCCAATTTCGAACAGTTTGACATGATGGAATTTGTTGGGATTTATATCCACGAGCTTCACATTCAGCTACAATATTTTTCCAGCATTTTTGCATAGATTGTTTAGATTCATCAAATTTTTTAGTTTTCTCTTCAAGAATTTGATAAACTTCATCTGTAAAGCGTTTGGTTCTTTTTCCTTTTTCCCGCTGCTTTGGTACTAAAGCTCGAATCCCTTCTTTATTATATAAGAGAACCCAGTTATAAATGGTGGCAGGGGCAAGCGATGATTGAGGATCGCATTGGAAGATTTCTGTCTTAGTAAAAACGTATGGCTTAAAATAGGGCTTCAAGGCATTACATCGGGCAAGAAACTTCTCATCTTTCTTGAGATGCGGATAATCTTGTTGAAGATTGTGAAGATCATATTCAAATCGACTTGGAAATTTTAAACCTTCTGGTGTACTATAATGATGATTATCTAAGAGAGTGTTATCAAGATCGATAAGATGATACGCAATATTTATGGTTTTAAACATTCTTTCTACAGGTATTAACATTTCACTACTTTTAAATAATGGATCTTTGCTTTCATTTATCATTACTTTCCAAAAATTATAAAGAAGTTGTTCCGGATTTATTCTTCTTCCATTAAATTTACTTTTATTCACAATATTATAGAATTCTGTTTGAAAATTGGCGGAAATTTTAGATAAAATAGGCTGATTCTCTAAAATATCTCTTTTACAATAGAAACAATTTGTAATAGGTAAATTCCAATCAGATGCCCAAAACTTAACAGTATTATAACAATGAGGACAAGTTTCACTTAATAAAATTTGATGCTTATCGCAATATGTAATGAAAGGATAAAACCAATATGCTCTGAAAAAAGGGATCTTATCCTTTTTTAGACAGATGGGACAATAGCGAGGAGCAGGTAAGATCGTTAATATCCTTTCATAATCATGTTGGGGATGGAGAAAAAACTCTACAGCCTTAGAAATTGGTTTACAATGGGAGATGTCACAATAAGGTGATAATTTTTTAATGAGATTCCATTGTTCTTTTTCTTCAATTTCTATTATCTTGAATTTTCGTTCTAATTCGGTTTGATTGAGATGATTTATGGAAGAAAAGGTGCCAGATGCAATTTTTTGGTAAAGAAGCATCATATCCGAACAATTTTCTTTTGATAAACGTGTGAACCATGAAAGAAATGACTCATCAGCAATAGGTTGAGGGCAAAAATCCCACGTATCTTTTCTTTCTTCAATCAAAATTTCAGTTGGAATCTCCCAAGTTTTTGCAGAACTCATCATAATTTTTTACCACCCATTTACTTGGATGTATTTTAATCCTTCTTCTAATACGTCTCGAGTTATTCTTTCAGGAAGATGATGCCGGATGATGTATCTTGTTGCCCATTTAATTATATGTATAATTTTCCCCGTTAAACCTTCTGTTACCTCCAAAAACCATTTCCGATTTTTTTCTTTTGAATAAAATGAAG
>JAUWPK010000190.1 GCA_030611625.1 Promethearchaeum sp.
AAGCCCATCTAATAGCTTCTTCCCTGGAAAATCCCCTCGTGTCAATAACACTGCGATCGGAAAACCAATAATTATATCAATCCCAACAGCAATAAAAGCAATTGAAAATGATTCCCATAAAGCACTTTGTATATTCTTCCATTCAAGATTTCCAAGCAATTCATCTTCAAAAAGCCTACTCCGAATTTCTCCAACGTTATCAATTACGTTACTAATAATATTAATGATTGGGGCAGCTATGATAAGTATAAAAAAACTAATAACAATGACTTCTAAAGCAATTTTAAATTTATTTTTAGAAAAATAGTTCTCGATTCTTATTAGAATTGGTTTTTCTTTTTTTTGCTTATTGAATTCAGTAGATACTTCTATAATATTTCATCTCCTATCCTAATCTTTATTTCTTGTTAATAACCATAAATCTGGAATTCTAGCAATTACATATCCATCTGTTGGAGGAAACAACTCTATTATCAACGATGGATCAGATGTCACACCGTGATCTTCATTAAAAGATAGATCATAAATCCCACTAATCGTTGGATCTTCTAAGAGAGAATTATTTATGGGTCTGAATCCAGTGGAAATTGCTTTTGCAATCATATCATCCCTTTGTAGAAAGGAAAGATATTCCTCGGCAACCATTTTTTGTTCATCTGATATCCAATCTCCATCCAAAATACAGAATGGATGATCCGAATATAATGAACCTTCAATTGGATAAACGGCTTTGATCTTCTGTCCATATTTTTCTTGAGCAGGAATACAATAATCTTGCACTAAATTTTCGTATAAAATAGCAACCTGTAATGCATCAGGACCTTGATCTTTCATGTATTTTCCGAGAAATCCTGTGGATTTTCCATAGAATATTGCAGAACTTTCGATAATTCTCATATAATTTATTAAATCATCATTAGAAATATCATCTATTGTAATTTTAGAAGGGTCCATATTCAAATACGCACTAACCATCATAATTGTTGCCATAACCCCACTATTTGAAGCTCTAGGATCCGTATGAGCCATTTTTATAAGATCCGGATTTTCTTCAATGAGATCATGTAGTTCACTAAAACCGTTAAATGGATGATCGTCGTAGAATTCTTCCCAAACTGCTATTACTACTGGAGAATATATTAAACGCGTAAAATTAGGCGCGATTAATGCATCATCATCATTAATTTGCGACCATTTTGAATTTAGAAGAGGAATCCATATATTTGAAGCTGGAGACCAAATCACAGGTTTAATTTCTCCATTTAATAACGAAATTAATGAATCTCCTGAACCGTACGGTTGAAAATCAAGATTAATTGGCTTTAAGGTTGGATCTAATAAACGTTTTTCTTCCCAATAACTTTGGAATAGGCTAGAAGATTCAGAAATCCAGGAAGCTTTTTCACTCGAATAAACCATTGTTAATTTGATTACATTTTCATCAGAACTTTTAAAAATCAAACCCCCAATCAGTGCACCACCAAGAAATCCAAATATTAACCATAAAATAAAGATAGATGCACTAGTTTTATTCCTTAAATATTTTTTTCCAATTTTCTGCTTCATAAAAACACCATGTTTATCCAGCAATTCTTTGGATATATTGATTTATGTATGAAAAACCAATTCCTAATAAAAATCCCAAAGCAAAAATACCTGCTAAAATTATTTTATATTTTGCTTGACCTTTCAAATCTTTTTCACTTCAATATATATGAGTTTAAAATAAAAAATGAAATTTCTCCATATGAATCATGTGGTTTTAATTTTCTTCATCGAAAAGATTAATGAACTTAAATGAATTTACATCCACAATTCCCATGTCAGTTATCTTTATTTCTGGAATAACTGCTAATGCCATAAAACTCATTGTCATGAATACATTTTCAAGAGAACTTCCCATATCTCTAGCTGATTTTTTGACATTATTATAATTTTCTACAATTTTTTCAATTGGGTCAGATGACATTAACCCGGCGATTGGGAGGGGAAAATATGTCAAAGTATCATTATTAAGTGATGCCATACCACCGCCTCTTTCTCTCATGATGTTTGCTACTTTTGCCATTGATTCGTCATCAGTTCCTACAATTATTAAATTGTGACTATCATGCGCAACAGTTGAAGCAATCGCGCCATTTTTAATCCCAATTCCTTTAATTAAGCCTATACAATGAGATCCAGTTTTGTGATGTCTATCAAAAACAGCGATTTTCAATATGTCATCATCTGGATTAGAAACGATTTGTTTTTGACCATTTATCTCAATAATTGGTAAATCAATCTTTATACGTTTAGTAATTAAACTGATTGGGGTAGTTTGAATAATATTTGTTTGAACAGATGATTTTACTCCATTATAAGGTATAATAAATTCATCAGAAGAAATTTTATGGGAGATATTGACACTATTAAGAAATTTTGAATAATCAAATGATGGAATTTCATTCTGAATAGAGTTTTCTTTTACAATAATTTCTCCGTTAAAGAAAACATATGAAATATCAATTGATTCTAAGGATTTAAAAACAACAAGGTTTGCTTTATATCCTTTTGATATTTTTCCAATAGGGAGTCGATTAGTAAGCTTTAAGAAAGGTTCAATGTATTTACCAGGATTTAAGGTAGCTAAAGATATTGCTTTACATGTTGTTTCTTCTAATGACATTCTAGTTTTCTCTAAAAATATGTCTCGGGCTTGTTTTATTATTCTATCAACATGTCCTCTTTTATATAATTCATCGGGTGATAAATCATCTGAACAGAGCATAATGTGTTGAAAATCAATATTTGATTCAATTAAATCCGGTAATATCCTATCCAGATCTCTAGTTGCACTTCCATAACGTAAAGATATGAACATTCCAGCATTTAATTTTTCAATAACTTCTGATGCAGTTGTAGATTCATGATCACTACTGATGCGTACTATACCATCATTCTTGCCATTTGTTATATAAGAAATTAATTCTGACCCAATTACTCCTGGGCAATGTCCATCAACGATTTTACCTGCAGAAATTGCTACATCGACTTTTTCTCGGGCATCTCCAAATCCATGTATAATCCCTGGAAAATTCATCATTTCTCCAAGACCATATATCTGATCATTTTCATCATTGGATTGGTTTAAAAATTCTTTAATATCACTGACATTTATCTCTGCACCAGAATTTTCTAAATGGGTGGCAGGAACGCAAGAAGGAATACCAATATAAATATCCATTGGAGTTAATTTAGCTTGCTCTATCCAAGATCTAATCCCCTTCTTACCAGAAACATTCGCAATTTCATGAGGATCAACTAGTGCACTTGTAGTTCCATGTTTTACTGCATATTTTGCAAATTCTAAAGGTGGCATCATGCTTGATTCAATATGAAGATGCGAATCGATAAAACCTGGTGAAACATATTGTTCTTTTAAATCAATTATGTCTTCACTTTCTGGAATTTGTTCAGTTATTTGTAAAATGTCAATAATTTCTCCATTATCAATAATAATATTTCTTAAATTAATTGATAGTTCTTCTACATCTATTAATTTCGCATTTTTAAGAATTCTTTTCATTTCTTATCCCTTAAATTTATTTTTAAAACTTATAAAAAAATATACTTCTATATAAATTCTACTTTCCCTGATTCTATGTCATAAAGAGCAGTTATTATTTCTGGTTGATACTCTCTAGGAATGTTTTCATCTAAAAATTTTTGAATAGATTTTGCTTGTTCTTTGGCATTTTCATTCCATTTTCCTTAGTTAAAAAATCCAAACCAATCCAAAGGATCCTTATTTCCTATTTTTTCTAAAGTTTTTAGCAAATTTTCTCCCAATTTTTTCTTTAAATGAATTATCTCTTTTTCATTATCAAGAATTGCCATACCACATTCAGTATGCCCCATAATAACAATAAATTTTGCATTAAGTTCATATATTGCAACCAAAATTGATCTTAAGATATCGGATGTTATTATATTGCCTGCATTTTTAAGAACTAGTAATTCTCCTGGTTTAGCTTGGAAAATTTTTTCAATTGGGACTCGAGAATCAATGCACCCTAAAACAACCGCACGTAAAGAACCATTAATTGACGATGATCCATTCTTTTTTTTTATCCATTCCTTATTTCTATTTAATAAGGATTCTTTAAATTTGTCTTTTGATATTTCTTCGTCAAGAATTTCAATAGAATTATTCATAATTCTAAAAATCTAAAATAAAATAAAAAAACTTTCAATTTAAAAGATAGAATTTTTCATTTACTCCAATTATAAAGGGAAGGGATCTAAAATCATTGGAAGCATCAATACCGTAACCCGCAACCCAAATATCTGGAACCGTAAATCCAATGAAATCAAGGTGATTTTCAATATTTTTCCTTGATTGTTTTACCTCTTTTGAGGGATTTACCAGATTTTTCAAAAGGAGAGTGCATATTTTTACTGAATTTACTTTTTTTTTGCTAACTAAATAATCTAAAAGAGCGTTTAGTGTGAAACCTTGATCAACAATATCCTCAATAATTATTATATCACGTTTTTCTATATCAGTGGGTTCTAATTCAAACTTTACTTGTCGACTTATTTCTCCTTCTCTTTTGATCTCATCCTGATAAGTGGAAAGTTTAACAGTATGAAAGAAAACTTCCATTCCACTAATTTTGTAGATCTCACGACTTAAATCTGCTCCAAAGATAAAAGCGCCCGTTAAAACTATTAAGAAATCAAATCTACCTGTATTATCACCTTTCTTGACAATTAACTGTGCTAAATGTTGAATTCTTTTTTGTAATGACTTTTCAGGAATTAGAAGAGATTTAAATCGATTATCAGAAGATAAATTTTGATATTTTTCTACATATTTATCTTGATTTTCTTCAAAATCTTGGATCCCTTCAATTGGTATATTAATTATGTTTCTGTACTCATTTGAATAAATAATTTTTGAACCCATTTTGTATAGACTCCCATGAAATATTATGAAAAAAATAATAAAAAAGGAAAATTAAAACACTGCGCCATCTTTTCTATGAGAACAATAACATCCTCTTTCTGAAGGTATTTTAGGAATAAATTTTTCAATTAATTTACGTAGTTTGTCTATATTTTGATTCATAGTTTCAATTACTTCTTCAATAGAAACTACCATTGGTTTAATTGGACCGTTACATTTTGGACACTTATCTCCATACATAACAATTCCACAATTTGGACATTCACTCGCCCAACAATCTAGATCAGTTACTGTGGCAATTGATGAATAACACATATTCATTTCAGCAGCTAAAACTATCTCTGGGAATACCGTCATTCCGATAACATCTCCGCCCCATTGGGCAAACATTCGTGATTCGGCTCGAGTTGAGAATCTTGGACCATTTACGCATATATATGTCCCGCCATTGGTAATATTTAACCCTAATTCAACTCCGGTTTTATATAATATGTCATTCATTTCAAGACAAAATGGATCAGCTTGACTAATATGACATACTTCTCCACCATCATAGAAAGTTTGATTACGACCATTTGTCCTATCAATATATTGATCGACAACTACAAATATACCTTTATCAGTCTTTGGTGTTAATCCTCCTACAGCACATGGTGAAAAAATCCTTTTTACTCCAAGTTCTTTCAGTGCCCATATATTCGCTCTATAATTTATTGAATGTGGTGGAAGAATGTGTTTTGGACCATGTCGCTCTAAGAAAGCGACCTTTTTATCTCCAAATTTTCCAATTTTAATCAAATCTGAAGGTGCACCATAAGGTGTATAGATTTTAACAACTTTTGCATCTTTAAGATCAATATCAGCACCTGATCCACCAATTATTCCAATTTCAATATCCTCATTATCATAACTCATAATTGATATTTATTATGGAATCTTAAAAAAAGAATTCCAAAACATCTTAAATTTTTGTGTATTTAATTTTTCAGTTAGAAAATCTATTAGAGAAATGTAAAAATGGTAAAAATTCGTTTTTTAGGGGCATGTGGAGAAGTAGGAAGAAGCGGGGTATTAATAGAATCAGAGGATACAGAAGATGCAGTTCTATGTGATTACGGGAAAAAAATGGAAGGAGAAGAAATTTTTCCGGAACACGTTAGTGGAAAAAAATTATCAGGGATAGTTTTGTCTCATTCTCATGTAGATCACTGTGGTGGTATCCCACTTTTTTATATTTCTGGATCTGTTCCACTTTATACTACTGAATTAACTTATCAGGTATCTGAAATTCTTTTGCATGATATGCTTAAAATCACTTCAAAATATCTACCTTTTGACAAATCAGAATTATATAAAATGAGAAAATACAAACGCTTTTTAAAATATGGACAGAAAAAGAAAATTGGAAGTAATACTTGGATAACATTATATAATGCAGGACATATCCCTGGAAGTGCAATGATTTTAGTAGAAATGGATGGAAAGAAAATTTTATATACAGGAGATATTAATACAACAGAAACTCAATTATTAAAAGCAGTAGATCCTTTAGAAATTCCTCTAATTGATGTAGTGATCACTGAAACAACATATGGTACAACTGATCACAAACCAAGGGAAGAATCTGAAGAAAATTTAATTAACAGTGTAAAAAATATCTTAGATAATGAAGGAATTGTTTTAAATGCAGCATTTGGCGTAGCTAGAAGTCAAGAGATTGCTTTAGTACTAACAAAAAGTAACAACAAAGAATTATTTCCAATAACATTAGATGGAATGGCACGAAGGATCTCCAAAATATATATTTCATTTTCAGAAATGTTGAAAAACCCAAAAAAATTCGTAGATTCCATGAAAAAAATCCATTTCATAGATCAACAAAAAAGAGATTATGAAAGAAGAAAAGCATCATCAAAGTCTGGAATAATTATTGCGCCATCTGGGATGTTAAAAGGTGGAACTGCTCGTTATTACGCAGAAAATATTATAGATGGAATAAATAATGCAATTAATTTAGTTTCTTATCAGATAGACGGTACACCAGGAAAAATTTTACTGGAACAAGGAATCTATATTAATAAACACCCTCATGAGGAAATTAAAGTAAAATGTCAAGTAAATCATTTTGAATTTAGCTCACACGCAGGCAAATCAGGATTAATTGAATTTTTAAATAAATTGAAATTTAAATCTCATAAAAAGGTCTTTTGTGTGCATGGAGAAAAAGAAGTTATGAATGAATTTGCTTCAAACATCTCCAAGTTGGGTTATTTAGCCGAAACTCCCGAAATTGGTCAATTTTTCAAGATTTAGGTTTCTTATATCACTCTTGTTTTTTGAATTCTTTAATTTCAATTAGTGAAGGACGATGATAATCATCGCTTGTAACTTTTAAATCATAAACTCTTTTTAAAAATCTCGTTAAAATATGTGCTGAGGCTCCCCAAATTGTAAATTGCTTCTTTGTCTTTGGGTCAATATAATTAAAACTTAAAACAATAATTTTCTGTCC
>JAUWPK010000128.1 GCA_030611625.1 Promethearchaeum sp.
ACATCCGGATGACCTGGTGGAAATGCCCGGGTTGCGCCTTTTCGATGAACATTAACCATTCCACGCTCGCCATTACCAAGCTCATGCTCTTCTTGCTTGAGAATATTGTGAGCAAGTCCATATATTAACTCCATCTTCGAAGGTTCGAGACCTAATACCGATTGAAAAGTTTCTCTTGCCCAATGCATGATGATATGTCGATTCGTCCAAGCAAAGTTAGCCGCTGCCCGCATTTGGGCTAAATATCGATCTGCTTCTTTAGACCCGCTAATAACATATCCTAATTCGCGATCTGGTGCAATTATTCCATTACGATGCATTAAGTGATCAATCTCTTGTAATGAATCGGTGCATACTTGATGACCCATTGCACGACTTCCAGTATGAATCATCAATGTAACTTGATTTTTCTCGATGCCCATAATCTTTGCAGCTTGTTCATCAATAATTTCATCAACACGTTGAATTTCGATGAAATGATTGCCTGAACCCAAAGATCCGAGTTGTCTTATACCTCTATCTTTAGCTCTTTTTGAGACTAATGAACTGTCTGCTCCTTGTGTAAAGCCATGATCTTCGCAAAATTCGCGATCTTTATCGAACCCATAACCATTATTTATAGCCCAATTAATCCCCTCATCTAAAACCTGGTTTAAATCAGTGGGTGTAATTCTTAACTTTCCTTTGGATCCTAAACCACTCGGAATATTTTGAAATAATTCTTCAATTAATTCTGGTATTTGTGCCGTGACTTCACCGAATTCTAAATTGGTTCTTAAAAGCCTCACACCGCAATTAATATCATATCCAACCCCACCTGGTGAAATTGCACCTCCATCTACATCTGTTGCAGCAACACCTCCAATACAGAAACCATAGCCTTGGTGGGCATCGCTCATTGCAATTACGTGCTTTCTGATTCCAGGCAAGCATGCAACATTGGTAATTTGATCGATGCTTTTATCTTTACTAATTCTTTCCATCAAATATTCATTTGCGTAGATTCGCGCTGGTACTTTCATGTGAAATTTTTGGATTTTTTCCTCAACTTTAACTAATTTCATATCTGCTGGAACTTCATAGATATTGTCAGCTACACGTTGTGTTATCATTTTATTAATATCACTCCATTTACTCCCTTTGTAATGTTAAAACTGGAAAAATACAAATGTAATTACGTAACTCAAGCCATCATTCTTTATTATTATCGATCTGTAATCTCCTCATAATTTCCATTTAACAATTGAACATTAAATTGAAGAAAGCCTACTAAAAAAAATTTGAGGTTATGAATTTAAAACTTGTTTCACTATAAAAAAATATAATGAACAATTTCAATACGGAAGGTAAGACTGATGAAAAACCTAAAGAACCATCTTTGGAAGATAAATTGGTTAATAAATTCAAACATTGTTGGGAAATATTTAACGATGAGCAAAAAAAGGAAACTTTGAAACTTGCGGATGAATATTTCGATTTTTTGAAGAATGCGCGAACCGAACGGGAAAGAACAACTTGGGCAATAAAGAAAGCAGAAGAAAACGGGTTTAAAAGAGTAGAAATCGGTAAAAACATAAATCCTTTGAATCCGGGTGAAAAAGTTTATTATGTTAATAGAGAAAAGAATGTTGCCATGGTTGTAATAGGCGAAAAATCTATTTTAGATAAAAATCATCTAATTGGAGCTCATATTGATACTCCCCGATTAGATTTAAAGATGCGTCCGCTGTATGAAGACGGAAAATCATCACTAGCTCTTTTTAAAACTCACTATTATGGTGGGATAAAAAAATACCAATGGGCTACCATTCCATTACATTTAACAGGTTTAATTGTTAAAAAAGATGGAACCAAAATACCGATTGATATTGGAAAGAATCCCGATGACCCTGTTTTTACAATTCCGGATATCTTACCCCATTTATCCAAAAATGTTCAGAATAAAAGAAAAATGCCTGAGGTGCTAAAAGGAGAAGAATTAAATATTCTTGCTGGAGCACTTCCGATTGAAAATAATGATAAAGATGCAAAAGAACCTAAAGAAAAATTCAAAATTAATGTATTAAAGATTTTAAATGAAAAATATGGAATTATCGAAGCTGATCTTCAATCAGCCGAATTAAATTTGGTTTCTGGTCTACCTCCAAGATATGTTGGATTGGATAAAAGCATGATAGGGGCTGCTGGTCATGATGATGGCGTATGTTCATGGACAGGGATAAGATCTTTAATTGATATCAAGGGAACACCAAAAAACACAGCGATTATGTCAATTTTTGATAAGGAAGAAATAGGTAGCAATGGAAATACAGGTGCTCAATCGGCATGGATTCGTTTTGTAATGAATGATATAATGGTTAGAACCGGAGTTCCTGAAACTTTAACTAATCTCCATTTAACTCTAACAAATACCCTAATGCTATCTGCTGATGTCGGTTCTGCAATAAATCCGATCTTTCCATCAGTCCACGATCCTCTTAATGCAGCAGTATTAGGAAAAGGAATTATTATTGAAAAACATACAGGTGCAGGAGGTAAATATGGCTCAAGTGATGCTCTTGCAGAGGTAATGGCCTATATCAGAAAAATATATGATGAAAAAACAGTTCCTTATCAAATTGTTGAATTGGGTAAGGTAGATGAGGGTGGTGGAGGAACCATAGCCAGATATTTCGCAGAATCATTTAATTGCGATGTTGTCGATGCTGGAACACCCGTAATTAACATGCATAGCCCATATGAAATAGTTCACATAGCAGATATATACTCGACGTATTTAGCTTATAAAACATTTTTTGAAGCGGATTAATTTTATTGGAATATTCCAATACTTTTTTCATTTATTTAGTAAAATTTATTTTTTTTAAAAACTTAAATAGGATAGAGATTCAAAAACGCCAGTGTGGCTTAGAGGCTATAGCGCTTGATTCGTAATCAAGATGCCGTGGGTTCAATTCCCACCATTGGCTTATCAATTTAAAGAATGATACAAATGCAAATGCCCACTCACTTTCTAATTGGAATTTTAATTGCAGAAATATTTAATTTATTGCTTCCATCTATGCCGATTCCAGTTCAAATATTAATAATCGCTATTTTGGCAGTTTTATCCCATTATTTATTGGATTGCATCGCGATTTCGACGTACCACCCATATAAAGCGCATTGGGATGATAAGTTTTTTAAAGGATTTCATATAATTTACGCTTTCGGATTTGCCATAATCCTTTTTATCTGGTTTTTCATTCCCTATTGGTGGGTTATGCTTTTCTCCATTTTACCAGATATCATTGATTGGTATATACTAAGACCAGCTTTTCATAAAGATCCTGTCGTTCATCCAAGCATAGATAGGGTGAGAGATGCGCTATTTTCATGGCTTCCGGATTTAAAAGAAAAGAAATGGGCTGTTTTAAATGAATTCATCTTAGCTGGTACCATTGGAGTTGGTATAGTTCTTTTACAATTATAAATTATCAAGTGAATAAAATGAATGAAACAGATAAAATTATTATTCGGAATTTTGAACCTGTGAAAGTTAGAAAAGAATTATTTGGAAACACAATAGAATTTAATAATTCTAAACGATATATTAAATTTACATCGCAATATCATCAACCCAATTACATTCATTACGATCAAATTGAAAAAATGATAATAAAATTTGATAATAAGAGAAAATTGTTATGGTTGGGAATAGCCACATTATTACTTTTCTTTGGAATATTCATTCTTCTTGTGAGAATTCGGCTGCCACCTTGGAAAATTTCAATTTTTCTGAAAAAAGAGCAAAAACCAATAATAATTCGGGCGCGATTAGAGGATTCCGAGGCTTCAAATCTGTCTAATTTCTGTGCAAATCAATTTCAAACCATCCTAAATTGTTCAAAATAATGAAAAGAAAGAAAAATGTAGGAGATGGGATTCGAACCCACGATTCACTAAGAACTGGAGCCTCGGTCCAGCGCCGTTTTGACCAGTTTTGGTATAACACCAAAAATGTAGACCATGCTTGGCTACTCCTACAGAAAAATATATGATCTAACAAATCATCCATAAAAATTAAATTTATCCATCTTTATTTATTTCTGTTTCAACCATTTTACGGACTTCAATTTCTTGGAAAATCATAATCAAACCATTGATGATAAATATTATTCCAGATGTAATGAATACAATAAAAAACAAGACTTTTAGAAATCCCGTGTCTGGTTGGAGGATGAGCGGAGAAGATAATGCAATAATTGCGCTCGAAATTAAAGCCCCATAAATTAGCAGAACCAAACCTATAAATATTAAAATGTTAGCCGATACAAAATTGAATCTCCTTGCAATAATTTCCTCTTTTTGGGAAAGGTGTGTAATTCCACCGATTACGATTGTTTTTTCATCTTTTAGGAGTTTCGGTAAAATCCGTCTAATTGTCAAGAGATTGAAAATTAAAGACACAATCCCAATGAATCCTATTAAATAGATAGATACGTTAAAGAAGAGTAGATTTGAGCCGTTAAAAGAAGCATCAATGGATAAAATGCTCCATAATGAGATTAAAATAATACTTACTCCGAATTTACTTCCATTTAGGAGTAATAATAAATGAGTTCGCCTAGCAATTCTGAATAAGTAATAAATAATTCCCAGTAAGATTAAAATGATCCCAACTATGACCCCTAAAAATCCAATTGTCGTGGAAAACATAGATAATATTAAGATGAAGCTTGCTATTATTGCAATAATTGGTAAATATGGAAAAAAAGGAACCTTCCAAGGCCGAATAAGGTTTGAACGTGTATTTCTGAGAATAATTAGAGATAAAGATAGGATTACCATTGATAATAAGAAGATGAAGTTACCAATCTCGGAAATCAAATTGATATCAGCTATGAATGTAATTATGATAATAAGAGCAAAAGAAAAACCCATGGCCACCCATTGAACCTGGTTTTTATTCTTTTTCATAAACATTTTATCCAAAAATCCATCTCTTGACATTGAATGGAGTAAATGGGAGGACATTTGAAATCCTGAATTAATTGAAGTTGTAGTAGCAATCATACCTATTAAACCGATAAAATATATACCGAATTGACCCAAAACTAGACCAAAAATATCTGCTAAGGGCGCATCCGATTGTTCTACAATAATGGAATTCCAAGAATCTGAGGATGTACTCCCAAGATTGATAATCGCCACAAAACTGACTAACCAATAAATAATTACCGCAATTATTATCGAGGTTAGATAGACTCGTGGAATAGTTTTTCTAGGACGTTTAATCTCATCAAATTTCGTGGTCAGTGATTCAAAGGTCGAGTTCCATTCGTAAACACAGAAGATCACAAATGAATATGCGGCGGTTGATAAAATAGGCCCAAATTCCATTTTTTCTCGAAAAATTTCAAAACCAAAATCTTTATTCAAAGAACTTCCAAGAGCACCTCCTAATACAATAAAGGTGATAAAGCCAAATATAAGAAAATATGTTAAAATCTTCATTATTTTATTAAGATGATTGGGCCAATACAATGTAAAAACGAAAAAGAAAAGAAGTACGGCAAACCCGATAATAGAAACTGTAGTTGAGTTTGAATATCGAACAGGTAAAAACACTGTCAGAGATAAGGCAAATCCAATTCCTGAAAGTGCTGTAAATAATAAATTTCCAATCCACATGCCCCAACCAATTAAAAATCCCGAAAGACCGCCAATAGCTTCCTTAGAAAAACTGTAACCACCGCCAGCTATTGGTAAAGATAAAGCAAGTTCACTGTAGATCATAATAAATAAGATCATAAGAAGACCACTTAAGATCATTGAGATTAACAGGCCAGAATTAGCTTTTAGTATTACTATTCCCAGAATAGCGAAAATTGGGCCACCAATAGTCCCACCAAGAGCTTGTTGGAGCATCCCCAACATTCCGATTTTTTTCTGTTTTTTTTTGGGAGGAGTTATTGAGGTCTTCCTTTCTTCATCAATTGCCATACCTATTTTACCTAATCTTACTGATCATTTTATTTCTTAAAAATATATGATTAAATTATGGGAAAAAAGAAAAATTCGATTATCGATGATGTTCCCGATGAAATTTTACTCAATGAAGATTTGGATGATCCGTTATTGGATGAAATGGATGCAATTTTGCATGGAAAAGAATATAAATCAAAGCCAAAACCTGAATTACAACAAGGTTTAGACAAAAATCCCATAAATCAGACATATTCTAAAACTTATATCCAAAACTCTCCTGATAATGCAATAATCACCAAACAAATAGAAAAGGAATTCACGATTTTCTTGCTAAAAAAATCAAAAAGCTATGAAGAAATTTCCTTTCAAACTATTCTTAGGAAAATCCCAAAGGAATGGCATTTTAATGAAGCGATTTTAATTGACGCTATTGAGAAAATAATTAAAAATAAAGGAATTTCTTCGTTTAATTTGAAAATGACAGCAAATTCACTTAAATTATATCCAATTAAAAAGAAAAAAACTTAGAAAAAACAATTCTTAGGAAATGATCAAATTATGGAATGAAAGTTGGAAAACTAATCTCATCATCGTCATCTTTTTGTTTTTTAGGTTTTAGGGTTTTTCTTAATTTCTTCTTTTTCTTTTTTGATTTAGGTAGTATTGTTTCTATTTGTAAATTCTCTTTTACAGTGGGTGTATATGGAATGTTTAAAATTGGATTGGGTTCCTCTTTTTTCAATTTTTTAGTTTTTGGCTTTATTTGAATTACTATGATAATTCCTATAATTATAAGTACAGGAACCCAAGACCAAGGTAAAATTTTAGAAAAGAATGATGACCATTCGCTTTCTGTATTTGTGAGATCATTTGGATTGTCATTTGGATTGGTACCTAATTGATATTCTTCAAGATTAGTAGATCCATCTCCATCGGGATCGAACATTGAATCATCATAAAGTGGGTTTGTTCCATATTGGACCTCCCAACCATCAGGGAGTCCATCACTATCGCTATCAGAATTATTCGGTTCTGTGTTATATTGATATTCTTCAGAATTTGTTAAACCATCAGAATCCAAGTCCCATTCGCCATCGATATCATCATATTTGTCAAAACCATAAAGATTCTCCCATCCATCTGACATTCCATCTCCATCGGAATCGATTCCTGGATCAATAATTTCTAATCCATCTTCCACATCAGCAACATAAACATAATCATCTGAAATACATACTTTCCAAGCGTGTCCTCCATCGTAACGTTCCCAAACTATGCTCGGTGATAATGGATTACTTATATCGAAAATTTGTATACCATTTCCATCAGCACATAAACATCCATAGCTTTCACAAATAAAAACGTCCCTAGAAGAAGAAGTTGTGGAATACGCCCCAATTTCCTCTGGATTACTGGAATTTGTTATATCAATAACTTTGAAATCATGCAGATCATTTGCTATATATGCATAATCATCATCCACAGAGATACCTCGAGCATTCTCACATTCTAGATGTCCAATTTTTGTTGGTGTAGTTCGATCGGTGATATTGAGAATTTCTAGGCCATCAGAACCATCCGCAACGTAGGCAAAATTACCAAGTATTGAAACCCCATAAGCATTTCCCCCATCATAATATTCCCCAATTTTTGTTGGTGAATATGGATCAGTAATATTTATTATTTTTAGTCCTTCATCTATGTCTCCAATATAAGAATAATCTCCACTTGTTAAAATACTCCAATACCGTCCACTATCTAAACAGGTCCCAACTCTATTTGGTGTAAAAGGATTGCTAATGTCAATAATTTCCAAACCATAATATTCCATTACTAGATATGCATAATTCCCAACCACATCAACATCAGAAATTGATAATCCATTAGTATATTGGCTTATTTTGGTCGGATTAGCAGGATTGCTTATATTAATGATGATTAATCCAATATTTCCATCTGCAATGTAAGCATAATCCCCAATAACAGATATTCCTCTAGTATTATCACCTTCAATAAAATATCCAATTTTTTTTAGTGGTAACCATTGTAGATCACCTGATTGAGAAGGAATAATTAAATTATTTTTTGTATATTCTGAGTTATATGAAGTTAAGTCTGAGTTTAATTGGATTTGAGAAAAGATAATACAAGAAAATAAAAAATTTTGTATTAAAATACAGAAAATAAAAACCTCCAGTTTCCCAAAATGTTTTACCATTTTATATTCCCTATTTTTGTTTTATGAAAAATAATTAATTTTTGACAAATAAATACTTATCATTATAATTTATCCCCTTAAAAAAGGAAAAAAAACATATAATATTCCAACCCTATAAAAGAATAATGGCCCATGTTTCTACTCACTATTTAATTTTAGATAAAAACCATAATATTCTCGTGGAAATTGCTGAAGGAAGCAAAGATCAAGAATTTTTTTTTCCGAAAATTTCTCCTGATTTTAGAAAGGAACTACAGGAGTCATTCCCTAAACAATATCTCTTTAATCAGAATTTTCAACTAAATATCTTAAACAATACAGTTATTTTTGAAATATTATTGCTCCGACAAGAAATTGAGCCAAAATTTCTCAATTTAAAGTGGATTTCAATATCTAATATTACAGATAATGTCAATGTAGCTATTAATTCAACTGAAAAAATTAGCTTAGGACCCCAAAAAATTCAAGAGATTTATTATTCTGAAGTTTTACAAGGGTATTCGCTGAATGGAAAACCTTTTGATGTATGGCATTTTTGTAATAATGAATCTGACGCAAATAATCTTGCTGAATTAGTGAGAAAGGGAATAAAATGTGCGACAGCCAGTCTTTATGATGTTTATCAAGCAGAAAATGAACCGATCCCTGTAATAGATTTTCATTCAGTGATAATTAATTATGATGGCCTACCACAATCCATAATTCGAACAACTAAAATAGATGTTGTTCCTTTTAAAGAGGTTTCAGCAGAATTTGCCAGAGTGGAAGGTGAAGGTGATAAATCTTTAAATTATTGGCGTCGTGTGCATATCGAGTTTTTTTCAGAAGAATCCGAATTATGTTATGTATCTTTCACGCCTAGAAGGTTAGTGATAT
>JAUWPK010000180.1 GCA_030611625.1 Promethearchaeum sp.
AAAAGATTTACGATTATCCACATCTAGGTGTCGATGACCATCTGACTGAGTAATTCTCGGTCAGTTGTCATCTGCTCCGTAGGAGCAGAATCGTGATTTTAATAGATTTTTTTTGGTTTGGGGAACATTTTATTATATACAAAATATAAAACTAATGCTAGAGCTAATTCAATCGGAAAAATTATTAGTGAAAATTTACCAAGGTTCCAGGAATTTAATAAAATTACAAAACCAATTGTAATAAGCACCAATAGAATGAAGTCTATAACAATAATTAAAATATTTTTTGCAATCTTATATTTAAAATGAACTTCGTCTAATACGTATTTACTTTTCATTTTACCAAACAATCTGATTGATAATAATAAAGTGAAAGTCCCAATTAGTAAACCCACAAATGTAATTGATATTTGGATAATTAAAACATCCCAAAAGAGAGGATTTCCAACATACATAATGACTGGAAGTAAAGAACCTAAAGGGATTATGGTGAAAGCCCATCTCAGTCTTGCTTTAACCTGATCCCGTATAATGATAGGTAATGAAGCATTAATCGTTGCACCGGATTTTTCAACCATTATTAAACCCATTATATTCATAGTCGCACCCATTATACAGTAAATCAATCCCATAAACCCAAATACTCCAATTTCTCTAAACCCTGTCGCTGGGTTTATCATAACAAAAAACGGTATCCATGGTAAAATAACAGGGATAATTATGAAAATGATAGCTTGGATATCCCTTAAAATCATGCTCTTATCTCTTTGAAAAATAGCTTTAATCGGGGAAACAACAGTCACTGAAACATCTGATATTGTAGAAAACTTGAAATTTTGCTTTTTTGAATCTGTTCTTGAAATAATGACATCATTCATGATTTTAAGGGATTTCTTTAGCATAACATAATCTATAAGAGCGAAAATAGCTAAACCAACTAATATAGGTAGAATTTGGTTGAATCCAATATTATTAAATCCAATTAGAAAACTAGTTAATAAATAACCTCCACTTAAAGGAAATGGGACTGCACTAATCCATTGATTCAAAGTTTCAAATAATGCTAGGTTTGGAGGTACTTGGTAATATAGGGGATTGATAACAGGCATAAGAAATTGTATCCCTATAACTGCAAACATAGTTGTCGACAAATATCCCACCAGGAACAATATTCGAGCTAAATTAGATCCTTTTGCATTAGAATCTGCACCCTTAATAACTCCTGCAAATTTTTTCGATAAAATTATCAATACATTAAAGGAAAATATTGTGTTTAGGGTAGAAATTCCAAGACTAATGAGAGTAATTATTATGCTTTTTGTGAAGATAGCAGTTGCAAGTGGAAATATTAACATTAAAGCAATAAATTGTGCATCAATTACTCGGAACAAAGTCATTACTCCAATTTTATTCATATCCTTTCTTTTTAATGGTAAAGTAGACAACCAGTGGAAAATATTCCCTGTAAATAGTCCGGTAGAACTAAACATTCCAAACATTAATAGATATGCAAATTGAAAAAGAAAATATGCCCCATTTACTACTCCTCCTAGAAAAAGGACCCATGATATTGGAACTCCTTCGCTAATTGCATTTTGGATCTGAAGATAACCTGTAATTGGAAGAAATATTAAAAAGGAAACATACAATACCATTATAATTTTCATAAAAATAACTTGAGTTTTGATATATTTCTTATTTTTTTCCATTTTCTCCATGACTGAAGAAACACTCGCTCCAGACATATCTAAATGCGATTGTAGAAAGGATTCATTATAGACATATTTTGATATTTTGTATAATTCTTTATTTTTCATTTATTTTACCTCATATCATCGTAGTTCGGAGTTTTTCAACAATTTCATTTATAGATTCGTCTTGTTCAGTAAGCTTTAGAAAGATATCTTCTAAATCAACATCTTCTCCTATAGCATTTGCTTTTTGGCGAAGTTCTTCAAAATTACCTTCAGCAACTAATTTTCCTTCATTAATAATCCCAATACGATCACAGATGTCTTCAGCTACTTCCATGATATGTGTAGAAAATAAGACTGATCCGCCTCGTTTAGTATGTAAATCTATGATTTCTTTAACTACTTTAACTGATTTTGCATCTAATCCTGCTAAAGGTTCATCCATAATCAAAATTTCAGGATCATGTAAGATAGCTGCAATTATTTGAACCTTTTGTTTATTTCCTCTTGATAAAGTCGAAATTAAACGCTCATAATACTCGATTGCTCCCAAACCTTCTAGATATTCAGCTAACTTTTTAGTTACTTTAGTGCCATCTAACTTACGAATCGAAGCAATAAAATTGAATAATTCTTTCGGTGTTAAAGATTTGTAAATTAAAGGCTCTTCAGATACATATCCAATCCGGTTCTTTATTTCAACCTCATCACTTTCAGGTTTAAGGTCTAAAACTGTGATATCTCCAGCATCAGCTTCTAACAAGCCCAAAATTAATTTAATCGTGGTTGTTTTTCCTGCCCCATTTGGTCCCAACAATCCATAAATTTCGCCTTTTCGGATTTGAAATGAAAGATTGTCAACTGCTTGCACATTTTCAAAAGATTTTGATAAAGATTCAACATTTACCATTACAGATTCATTATTTTCCATTATTTTTTTCCTTTCCATTTATTTTTACGTTCATTAAAAAAAAATTGTTTTTAAATTAAAATTCATTCAAATTTCTCTATATTTCCAATCTGGTTATTTTATATTCCCTCTGAAAACAAACCTATTAGATTCCAGTAATCAAGGAACCAAATCCAACCAATTCCTGCGAAAACAATTATTGAATAATGAATTTGGTCCCATAATGTCCATTTTCGCTTTGATTTATCAATTTTCGATTCAAACCACCCTAGAATAGCATAAATAATTGTCCCAATTACCATTATAATGAAGATTATAGGTATTATTAAGATTTTATTTATACTTGTTTCAAAATCATAACCTGGAATTAATCTTGTCAACAAATTAGGGAAAAATAGCAATCCAAAGATTACATTGATAAGTATTTCTGCAAAAACTAACCAATAAGGAAGGCTAGATGTGATTTTTGGTTTGTTTTTCTCTTTGAATACATTAGAAATTTGAATGTCGGATTTTGTTGTTTCTTTTTGATTCAATAATTCTTTTGATATGTTTGTTGTTTTTCGTTCCTTTCGTTTTTTTCGCTCTTTTATTTCTTGAACAATTCCAAAAATTCCTTTTCCTAACCAATAAATTATACTCAATCCAAATATTGAAGAAATTAGAATGAAGAAACCGAGCTGAAATGAATTTGTATCATACCAAGCTAATTTTTCAAACGCAACTACAGGAGAGTCATTCAAATAGAAATGAAATCCATAACACATTGATGGAAATTGTGGATGAGTAATAAACTGTTGACTATGCATTTCTTGAATCGTATCATTGTGCAAAATCTGATGTTCTCTTAAAGTACCATTATTTAAATGAGCCATCATGAAATTTGCCATATCATCTACAGTAGTGCTCAGTCCTGCTGCTGGAGCAATATTTGTATAATCAAAAAATCCTTCGTAAAATTGATGACTGTCATAATAAAATCCAGTAGGAATACCTGTATCTTCTGTCAAATTTAGCGGCAATGGTTGATCGAATGAACTTCGATTCATATCTAAAACTCTTAATATATTTTCTTCAATATATTCTTCATATTTAATTCCAGTGGATTCTTCAATAATAAATCCTGCTAAGGCGGTTCCATAATTAGAATATGATGTCATTATTCCAGGAGGACGTACTCGAGGTGGTAAATGGTTTTTTAATTCTTCTTCCAAACTGCCATAAACATCAGTATCAGAAATGATTCTTGCATATGTTTCTTCGAATCCTGCTGTATGGGTTAAAAGATGGTTTAGAGTGATAGGTTCTGGAAATGTTTCAGGGACTTGAAATGCATTCAAATATTCATTTATATCTGTATCTAAATCTAAAATTTCTTGTTCAACTAATTGCATTATAGCTGTCCAAGTAAAAAGTTTTGAAACAGATCCTACTCGAAATAGAGTCGAATTTGGGTTGACTGGTTTATTCCTCTCAATATCAGAAAATCCGTACCCTTTACTTATTAAAAGGGCATCATCCTTTACAACCGATATAACACCTCCCATTGTATCAAGTTCAGATAATAGAAAGGGTATGAAATAATCCAAAAAATCCTCTAATTGGGTTAAATTTGAGATATCTGGAATTTCAATATAGGCTTGATTAGGAACCATATCGTTTTTTCTGAAATTGTCAATCAAACCTTCAGGTTGGTTTTTTAAAGTGTTATTTTCACTTAGAAAAACTAATGAGCTTGATAAAAATGTTAAAAGAAGAAAGATAATAGTGAATTTCTCCTTCTTTCTAATATAATTTTTTACTTTTAATCTTGTTTTGGACATTATTTTTCCGTTTTATTACTATTCCTTTAAATTTGGAATATTTATAATATGTATAATAAAAAATATACCTTTTCACATTATTATAGATTCTCCATATTCATCATATACGATATGGGTATCCATATCTTCATATGAGATCCATATGGACCATATGATTGCAGATTTTCAGTGGTGTCTTCTTATTCTTCTAATTCAAAGATTTTTTCAACAGGAGTGTTGAATATTTTAGCAATTTTAAGGGCAACTGTTATTTTGGGTGAAGTTTTTCCCATTTCAATATAATTAATGAATATGAACTAATTGTATAAGAAACTTTGGGAAATCACGATTATCCACATCTAGGTGTCGATGACCATCTGACTGAGTAATTCTCGGTCATTTTTTCTCTTTCTGCTCAAAAAATCATCATAATATCTCCTCCGCCTCCTCCGTAATCTTATAAAAAACTGCTAAATGGAGGGATAGCTCTATCCCGAAACGATGCTATCCTAAAAACCAAAACTGATAATTGATTTGGTATATACCCTTCTCTACGGATATAAATATCCTACGTTCGGGAGTGATATTATGATGGATTTGAGGAGGCGGATTAGTGGATTTTGGATGAGATATATGCTTGAAAATTCATTATCCGTTAGTGAGAATAATTTATGGCTTGAAATCGTCAATTTTTCACTATAATATAGTGACATCCACACAATATCTCGTGAATTTGCTAAGATATCACTAAAAAATAATGAAAAAATAATCAGAACGGCTCATTCGAATATTTGCTAAGATATCTCTCCAAATCAACCTTCAGATTGAATAACCTTAGAGAAATATTACTCATTTTCTTTTTTTGGCTCGAGTAAGAAACCAAATGCTATAACTACAACGGAACAGGCAAGACTAAAAAAGAAAACTACATCTAAAATCTCTCCAGCTGTTGAATCTGAAAAAATTTGACTGGCAACGTTAATGAAAATGCTTACCACACTCAATATCACTCCAATTGCAAAAATTTTCATTTTTTTCTGGCTAAGTCCCTCCGTTTTCTTTATACCAAATCTAAACAGTATTACCAAACTTGAAATCAAAAAATAGAGCATAAATATGACCATAATTACAAGTGGAATCATGGAAATGCTGATATTTATTGGCTCATAACTAACAACATTTACTAATGGAGTCAAAATTAAATAAATTGTATATCCAATGATTATAATTATATAGGGAACCCACATTTTCTTATTTTGAAACCATGAACTCGAAGAAACCATACAGTTCATTGAATAGAAGAAAAACATGGTTGCTGTTAAAATAGAAAACATACCCAATCTGAGAAAAATCTCAATTGACCATAATGTTTGAATCATATCATACAGAAAAACGAACAAAACATATAATCCAATAAAAGTTGTTCCTGCAGCCATCAAATTATTACAGAGCAACTTAGATTTTCTATTTAGAATTTTATAAGTGCTGTAAAAAGCTGCAATTATTGCAATAATTTCAAAAGTATAAGTCAATTCTGTTAACATAGTTTAGTAAAAAGTAAAATTACCTAAAAATTTTGATTTTGATCAAAAGAATGTTTATATAAATCAGTAATCTAATTATTATTAACTGCTTGATATTGTCGATCTTGATGAAAATATGAATTGTCTTATTACAAACAAAAATGTTATCTGATGTCTCCTTTGAAACATCAAAATTTTCAAAATAATAAGGTTGATGAAAAATCAAGAATTTAAACATAAAAGGAAGCTAAGTTATGACGGAAAAAATCGCAAAACAAATGAAAGTCGATGTGGATCAAGATAGTTTAACTATGTACTCTGAAAAAGTGCCGAGGAGGACAATGATTGCATATGGTTTAGGTCCAATGACCGACCAAATGTCGCATCAGATGTTCCAATTTTTAATTTTTACTTATTATTACGCCGTTTTACATCTTGAATTGAAGTATATAACTACAGCATTCATCATATTCGCAATTTGGGACTCATTAAATGACCCACTTATCGGCCCGCTGAGCGATAAAACAAAAAGTAAATTCGGACGCCGAGGGTTTTGGATTATGGTCAGTATTATACCATTTGGTTTAATGAATATTTTTATATTCACAGCACCTATAGATGGAACCCAAGTCTCTATATTCATTTACATGATTTTAATTATTGCCTTATATGATTCAGTTTACACTATTTTTTCGGTAAATCAATTAGCCGTTTTTTCGGAAATGTTTAAAACCGACGCTGCCCGAGGACGTGCTAATATGTGGCGTGGAGTTTTCACAATATTCGGATTATTAATTGGGTTCGTTCTCCCTACAATTTTTATCAATCCATTAGCACCAACAGAAACTACACCTCCTGAGATTGTAACAAAAATACCAAGCATGTATATTACAGCGGGAATTGTTGTGGGAGCTTTAACTATTATAACTGGATTTTTGTTCTTCAAATTTGGTATGGTAGAAGAATCAGCAGAAGAAGATTATGAGGAAGAAAAAGCGGGATTCTTTGAGATGATTAAGGATACATTATCTAACAAAACATTTGTTGTTTTTTGCCTCGCCAATTTAATCAAATGGATGGTCTTTAAGCTTCTGACTTCAGTTGTATCTCTTTATGCAATTCATGTTTTAGGTATCGAAGATCAACCATTTTTAATTTCATTATTGCTGCTTGTCGCATTTTTGACCGCAGGGATTATGTTTCCTTTTTTGGAGAAACTTGGAAGAAAAATTGGATGGAGAAATGGTTTTATTATAACACAAACCTTATGGATATTTGCACTGATTCCTTTCTGGTTTCTGGATGGTAAACCATATCTCGCTTTAGTTTGTATGGTTTTCATGGGAATCGGTTTATCCGGTGGAATTTATTTTGTGGATCCCATTATTGCAGACATAATTGATGAAGATGAATTGAAAAACGGTAAAAATCGAGCTGGTTCTTATTACGGAATAAATGGATTAATTAACCGCTATTCTACTATTCTGACATTTGTTATTATTATGGTTGTACTATCTGGGTATGGATGGGAGCAATACCTGGTAGGAACAGGTTTAGATGTTGGAGATTTGCGAATTGGATTAAAGATTTTAATGACACCTGTGGGAATGATTGCAAATTTCGTAGTGATTATTTTGCTCTTGTTTTATCCTTT
>JAUWPK010000306.1 GCA_030611625.1 Promethearchaeum sp.
CAATAAACAACTTAAAAATAGTGAAAACTATGCCAAAAAATTTGCCACGTTCCCGATTGTAACTTTAAAACCCGGGCATACTGTTGAAATTGCTATCAAAAAAATGGGCGAACAATATGATCAAATACCCGTTGTTGAAGCTGGAGCTTGTATCGGTTGTGTTTCATCAAAATTACTCTTGCGGTCTTTCTTAATTGAAAATCGGGAATCATTTTTAAAAAGGCTAATCCGCGAAATAATGGAAGATGCGCTACCAACTATAGACGAAAAAGGCCATTTATCATCCGTTTATCAGATTCTTCAAGTATTTCCTGCAGTCTTAACTGTTTGCTTAGGAAAAATTTCTGGAATTATTACTCGATCCGATTTAATTGCTAAAATGTAAAAATCCTTAATCCTTAATCCCTAATCAGTAAATTCCAGAAGGGATTAATAAAAAGAAGATTTTGAAGTTCCACATTACCAATTTTGACTTTTTCGATATTTGGGGGAATTTCTTTTTGAGACAATGCGAGTGATTAAAATAGGTAAAATTTAGTTTAAAATTCTTGAAAAACAAAAACAAAAAAACAGAAAAATAAAAAAGTAAAAGTAAAAACAAAGGAGAAAAATATCTAAAAAATCCAGAACTTTAGTTAATATCAAGATCTGGAAGTTTTTTCGCTTCAGAAATCCATTCCTTAATCATATCTACATTGGGAAGTTTCCGTAATATATCAGGGGATTCTTTATCTAATTCTTCTAACTTGGTTAATGTATTTGCTGCATTTCGATGTTTGAATTCCTTCACTGAATCAATTCCAATGCGATTAAGTGCTTCGCTATATTCTTCCGCAACACCTTTAACGCGCATAAGATCCGCAATTTCTATCCATTTGTCTAAATTTTTCTTTGGAACATCGATTTTCTTGGCAACATCTGCGACATCTTTTTGCTTTATTTTAAGCAGTCCATCGGTTTTTATAATCCCGATTTTTTTCAAAGCTTCGGCATATTTTGGTCCGATTCCTTCAAGTTCTTCAATTTTATAACTCATTGTAAATCACTTCTGGAAGAAGTGGAAATTTAAATTATTACGCGTTTCTTTCCACTAATCATATTACTATTGATCTTGTTCAATATAATTCTTTCTTTCAATATTAACAAAATTAATGAAGGGAATGGATTAGTCATTATCACTGGCCATGGTAATCAGCAAGGGAGATATCCTACAATATTTTTGGAAGATAATGATGAATTTGAATTATTTGATTGGCAAAATCTATTATTCCAATTTCCAATTTCTTCTTTTAATTATTATTTATTTCATTTTCAAATAATTTAATCTGGGAAATTCTCATGTTAATATTTCTAAACAGTTGGTGATTGAATTCACCGATGATGCTTCTAAAATTCACTTAAATCAAAATCTTCTCAAGAAATTAAATTTTCTGCTTGGTGAGGTTGAAAAAATTACCGAATTTACTATACGAGGAAACACTGAAGGAACTCAAAGAATTCAAGGGGATGAAACGCAAAAATTTTGACTGTGAAGTTAAAGACCACTCGGAGGTGAAACTTTTGTTTCACAAAATCGGGGTTTTTTTTCTAAATTGTCGGTATTCTATTTTTGTTTCTTATAGTTTGGTCTATAAGCATATTAACTAAGACTTAGACTTGGTAACGAAAATCTGACTATGAGATATTATAACAAGAAATAGATAAATTTTCTGTTTTTGAGGGTTAAACATTGATTTTTCTCATTGAAACCAGATTGGAAATTATGTCTCTTCTCCGCTCGTTTCCAAAAAGTATAAATGTTCTTCAAACACTTCATTTATAACCATTGTACAACAAGGTAATCGTATGGTGCTTAAATCAAAGAAAAATGTAATATTTTGGATTTTATTGTTCAGTTGCAATATTTTATTTTTCTCAGGAACTCAATTCAGTATTCAAGAAGCCAAATCAATCGATAATGCAGAAATTGACACATTGATGAATCAATCACTAAAAAAAAATCTTTTTATGGGTATTAACCTAGGAATCATTAATGAAAACGAAACAGTTCTCATGAAGAGTTATTTAAGCAATAGTAATCCCACAGATCTAACAAATTCCACCCCAATGTTAATAGGATCTCTCAGTAAATCTTTTACTGCTACAGGTATAATGATTCTAGCAGAAGAAGGAAGAATTGATTTAGATACACCTATTCAAACTTATCTACCCACATTTACAATACAAAATACCTCAAACGCAGCAATTATTACTGTTAGACATCTTCTCCATCATACGAGTGGAATAAACCAAGCTGCGGGATTAAATGCTCCAAAAGAAGTTAATAATATAGATAAAACATGGAATCATATATCTTCGATGCAATTCCCCAATCCACCCGGTTCTAGATTCGAGTATTCAAATACTAATTACCAACTCTTAGGTTCAATAATTGAACATGTATCTGGGCAAACATTCGCGGAATTTATACAAACAACGATCTGTACTCCCTTAGGTATGAATCATACTTTCTTCGATCAAAAAACTGCAGAAAGTTATGGTTATTCTCCGGGTTATCGTATCTATTGTGGAATTCCAGTAAAGGCGGATTTAGAAATCATTTCTGCCTATGCTCCATCGGGATTTATTTTCAGTACAGTTACAGATATGAGCATTTATTTAAAATGGCATATTTCCAACGGATTAGCAGTTAATAACTCAATTCTTCTTCCTATTAATGTTCAAAGCTTACATGAACCTCCCGTTACTCCCAGTGATACGGAATATGCGATGGGATGGGATAATTCAACCATAGATGGGATTTCTGTATTACTACATGCGGGACAAACTGAATCCTATAGTGCCTATATGTTAATTTCTCCGCAAAATGGATTGGGCTTCATAATCCTTTGTCAATCAAATCAATTTTTTGCATCTGGTAATTTAGAAAACTTAGCATTTAACCTATTTCGAATTTTAATCGAACAATCCACTGTCAAAGGACCCTTAGATTTACTAACTTTATATATTATCATGGATTTTGCAATTATCATCTTATTAGGTTTGGAAATTCTAAGTTTCTTTAAAATAGAAAAGCGATTTCAGAAATTAATCAATAAAACCGATAATAAAGCACCAAAGAAAAAACTATACTTCAAATCATCATTAAGTTTATTAAATGGAATACTTCTGGGAGCATTTCCCTTTATTTTCCCGATGTTAGGTGGATTTCCAGCGATTTTTTTCTTTAATTGGATCCCAGATCTCTGTTTTGTTGTATTACTATTTTCAGTATTAAATATTGTCAAGGGAATTGGGAAATTTATTACAGCAAAGAAATTGATTACGTGAAAACTATTTGCAATTAAAATTTTAATTTTTTTTTTTCTTCTTCATATATCGTCACACAATCTAATGGTTGTTCTATCAGCTATCTTGGTGGATTACCGAGATTGAAGCTGATAATGATTGGAAGGAAAACAAGGAAATAAAAAGGAAGGCACCATGATCAAGTTTGATCCATATTAAATCCATGGTTAACAATATTGAATCAAAATTACTCTATAGTGTAACTCATATGTCAAAAAATAAGATTGAATATGGCCAATTTTCTACGGGATTAGATTATATCTCAATCGGGGAAAGTGAACAAGTGGTATTGCTTTTCCTCGGAGGACCTGGAAACGATTTACCAAAAGGAGTGGAGTTAAAAATCTATATAAAATCTTTTGCTCCGATAATTAAAAATTATAAATTGTATTTTTTAAGTCGAAAATCGGGGTTGCCCCAAGTATATACAACTGAACAGATGGCGGGTGATTATGCTAGTATTATTAACACCGAATTTGCAGGAAAAGTACATGGGGTCATCGGATTGTCATTTGGTGGGATGATTATGCAACATTTTTGTGCTCTTTATCCTAATCTTGCGGAAAAATTTATAATACTATCCTCAGCCCATAAAATATCTGAAAAAGGGCGATTGTTAGATCAAAAATTTGCAGAATTATTGAGTGTCGGTAAAAATGGAGCTGCTTATGCCTTGATAAGTGAAGCTATATTTCCAAAAGGAATTAAAAGGATGCTTTTTAAACCAATTATGCGCTTAATGGGAATTTTTAGAAGAAAACACCTAAGTAATTCTTTTGCTCAAGATGTGTTAATAGAAGCCCAAGCAGAAATGAGCCATGATGTTAAGAAAAACCTAGGTAATATTAAAGTTCCGGTCATTATTGTGTGCGGCGATCAAGATTATTACTTTCCAATTGAATACGTGAAAGAAATGTGTGATCTCATACCGGAAACAAAATTAAAAATAATTCA
>JAUWPK010000342.1 GCA_030611625.1 Promethearchaeum sp.
GGGTGGAGAAAAACAAAGAGTCGCAATTGCAAGAGCTATAATTCATAAACCTCGAATACTTTTTGCGGATGAACCCACAGGGAATTTACATCATGCCGCAGCAACTCAAGTAATGGAATTATTAAAATCCCTGAATAAAGAAATGGGTACAACTACAATAATTGTAACTCATGATAAAAACTTGGTTAAATACGGAACACGCTTAATTGAAATGGAACACGGGCGTATAATAAAATCTTAGAATAATAAGATTAAAATCTATTTTTTCTTTTATTTTTTATTTCTATTTACATTTGTATAGATTTTTATTAAATTTTGAAGCAGAATTTTCTATCTAAGAAGAATTTTGTTCCATACCCACAGATTAATGCAATTACAATCCGATAGGTCATTGAACCTCCAAAAATTATACCCAAAATGAATTGAATTCCAATATTCTCTAGTGTTGTTAAAATCGCAAAACCGAAATAGCATAAAAATTCTTTACCCGTTTTTTCAAAGGAGATATGCTCTTTCTTAAAAACTATAAATTTATCAAGTAGAAATTTTATAATGTATGTTATTCCAACTGCAATGGCAGAACCTATTAATTCTGGCATATTATATGGATCTGTTAACAAATAGAAATTTTTTATAAAATTCAGATCGCTGAAATTTTCTTCTAACCAAGGAACAATCCACCAAGAATGAATGTTTTGTATTAAAATATTCAATCCGATCATTATCAATGCAAATAAGAAATAGAAAAATGCTTGGCGCGAGATGTTCGAGTTTTTTTCATCAATATTGGGAGATATTGCAGATGAATCCATTAATTAATTAAATAAACACGATCAACCTTTAATTAATTTTTATTTCAAATTAAGATCTAAAAATTCATATGAGAAAATTAAGTTTGCATAAAATGTATTCACTAAAACACAATTTAGGATTATAAAAAAAAAAACAAATATTAAAATCCTATTATTAATTCTCCCACATGAGTTTATATGTTATTAGAAATATCCAGAACTGATGCGATTTGGCAAATTTCGCTTATCACTGTTTTTATGGTTTTATTATCTCAATGGTTTCAGAAAAAATTCTCGTTATCACAAGAATCCCAGATGAGTATGCAGGCAGAAATGACTGATCTTCAAGATCGGATGAGAAATGCAAAAGGTGATATGCAGCAAATGGAACAACTAAATGCAGAAATGATGTTAGTAATGAAAGATATGTCAAAGAAACAAATATTTCCCTTATTAGCAAGATCATTGGTATTCTTTGGTTTTTGGGCCATTTTTGGTTGGGTTTACGGAGATTATAAAGACGGTTTATTACCTTTTAAAGTCCTTTTAGGGGATGGTTATTTAGGATTATATTTCACACTATCTTTGAGTTTATCCTTAGTAATAATGTTAATAAAAATGGGCATTAAAAAATTAAACCCAGAAAAAGAAGAGAAAAAGGAAAAATACATAGATCAAGCTAAAGTATTGAAATCTAACATAATTTTTGCTAAAGAAGAATCGAATGATGAATACAATGATAATAATACATTTGGTTCTACAAAGAAATGGAAGCAACAATTATAAAACGGTAGTTAAGAAGTAGCATTTTTTTTAAAACAAATTTCCATTGAAGAAAGCTTTTAAATATTTTTCATAAAGAGTTACCCATCTTGTAGGTATAGATGTTGCAATAGCACATCCCAGTCTACACCCCTTACAAAACGGAAAGGAATCCTTCATTTCCATAATTTTTTTTGCTTCATATGAGTAATATACCTTTTTTAAAGAATGTTTTTTTACATCAACTTTTAAAATTGGGTGAATTTTACACGGAAAAACAACTTCTCCTTTATAATTTATAACAATAAATGCTTTAGCAGTAACGCAATGAAGTAAATCTTGATTTCCAAAACCACCCGCTTCGATAATATCTGCTGTAATCACGTCAGTAATAATATTGGGATAGATTTTAACAAGACGTTTGATTTCTGCACTATATTGATGTAGATCTGGCAAAAAATCGTCAATTGCTTCAACAATATGAGCAGAATCCTGTTCTCTTATAATATCTTCACAAGGAAGAATCTCAATCATTGCTCCTAATTTATAAGCCAGTTTACACATTTCTTCCATATGCACTATATTTTCTTTCGTTACAACCATTGAGATTAAAGCTGTTTTTCTTTCTAGTACCACAGCCCTGATTGCTTTAATTGCGCGATCAAAAATTTTTATTCCTCTATATTTATCATGGTTTTCTGCTGTAGGCCAATCCAGTGATATCATTACAAACTCCAAATCTTTCATTTTCCCTGATTTAATTAAATTATACAACAAATAGCCATTTGTAGCCAATGTCGGCATCATATTCTTTTTCGCAGTATAAGATATCAGCTCGGACAGATCTTTCCTAAGAGTTGGCTCACCACCAGTGAAATTTACAACTTGAACACCGAGATCATGTAATTCATCGATAATGTGCTTGATTTCATCAGTTTTCATTTCTTTATCAAGCTCTTCTTGAAAATCTGGTTTCCATATAGAACAAAAAACACATCTAGCATTACAGCGCAATGTTAATTCAATCTGAGCATTAAGTGGAGAATAAAGATAATTGTAGCTAAAATTATTAATAGTAAAGTTTTTTGCAAAACGTAAGTAATTTAGCCGTGTCATGTAATATCCCTATGGTCGTGAGTTTTTGGTAATTAATAAGGCAATTCATCATAATTTAAATTATCGCTTTTACTCAAAAATGAGTAAATTTTTTTATAATGAAATTTTTTAATTCTATGAATTATGATAATAAAAAAATCCAAAAATTTAGATGAAATCCATTCAGTTGCTCCAAATTTTGTCGGAGAGAAAGAATGGTTCTTTCTCTATTGGATAGCATATTTTAAACTAATCAATAATGGTAAAATTTCTACCCCAGATCTTTGTAGTAAAATCCCCATCAGTCAACAGACAATTTCACGTCGTATTTTGGAATTAGAAGAAAAAGGTTATATAAATAGAAGAACTGGAAGTCGTGGAGGAGATTTAGAGTTAACAGCTAAAGCATATGTTCATTTAGAGAAAGTTTTCCATAATCTCCAACATGTTTTCTCAAGTAAATCTTGTGTTGAACAATTTCATGGAAAATTAAAAACGGGCATGAGAGAAGGGGCACATTATATAAAAAATGAAAATTATTATAATCAATTTAAAAGTAAATTGGGTTTTGAACCTTATTTTGGTACTCTTAACGTTCAAGTTAATCCTGAGATGTTTGAATTTCTCCATGATCAACTAAAGGATTTCAAAAAGACCATCATTCAAGGTTTTGAAAATGGCTCAAGATCTTACGGTGATGTTGTATGCTACTTTGTTAGAATTTGGTCCGAAAACAAACCCGATGTTAAAGTCTCAGGAGCACTACTTTTAATCCAGCGAACATCTCATAAGCCTTTTGTGTTGGAATTTATTGCAGAGCAGTGTCTTC
>JAUWPK010000110.1 GCA_030611625.1 Promethearchaeum sp.
GATTATCTTTTATAATATAATAGTGCACTGGTTTATTAGGATCGGAATAATCCCACTCTCGCGTATATTCAGTTAACGATACTCCAAAATTAATCTGCCAAATTAAGGGAAAATAATCCAATAACTTAATCGCGTTCGAAGGAAATAAACGAAAAACTGGAATTTGTCTTAATGCACTCTCTTTTGCTGCTTTATAACCTATAAAATAAGCTAATTCCATTGTTTTATGGTAATCGTCAGTTAAAAGATGAATTTCACGATATATTTCGCGATATATTAATTGGTAAAATAAAGAAGAAGTATTGCGAGCAACAGCTGATGCCGCTTTAAAAACTAACCATTTAAAAGTGCTGCTCATTTGGTTTCTTTCACCCCTAACTTATATGAATGCTTACAGTATGGATCTCCATGTGTCTTACAATTTAGGATCTCCATTTCCTTAATTTCAACCCCATTTCGTTCTAATATTTCACTGATCATCCCGATTACAACATTACACCCAGGGGTTTGGATATCTTTGTATTGGTACTTACATAGGGCACTTTTATTATCTGTGACGGTAAAAATCTCAAAATCTTGTTCAATTTTTACCTTACTTCTAAGAGTTATTTTATAGAGTTCTTTGATCAATTCACTATGATTTTTTGAATTTGGGATAAATTCTTTCGAATATGTGGCGCCGATATTTCTTCCCATACTTAATAATCTCTTTTCAATATCCTTTTCTGAGAGATTATATTGCTTCATCACTCTTTGTAACCAATAAATGGTATTCCTCATTTGATTGAAGCCCATTTTTTTCTTTACCAAAGAAGCGCGAGTATTATTTTCTGACATTTTAATTGACCAAGAATGTTATTCTATTCAAACTCTACAAATTTATTAAATATAAAAAATATTTTCATCTTTTTTTTGTAGTAATTCTCAGAATTTAGAAAATTAAAAAATTCCTAAGAGATTTTTATTTTATCCTTAACATCACGAAGAAAAAGAAAATCTTGGAATCAATTTTGGAACTTTCAATTTATAATTTTGATATTCAGATTTTAAATCTTGACGTTTCTCCATCATAGGAATACTTATAAAAAGGAACAAAATAGTAATGGCAATTGGACCAAATATAACCCACCAATATTGAGGTTCTGCGCTTAAACCGAATAAATACAAACCCCACCAAAATAGAATCTCACCTAAATAATTAGGATGTCGAGATTTTGCCCATAATCCCTTATCCATAATCTCTTGAGGATTTTGTCTAGATTCCATAAATTTTTTCATTTGAAAGTCAGCAATTGTTTCTAATATTATTGCTCCTAAAGTAATAATTAAAGCTATATAATCAAGGAATCGAAAATTTGATGAACCCGAATTTAAAGAAGGGTATAGGGACAGACATCCAAAAAAGACGAGAATTGTTGGCATTAATTGAATACCTGTCAAATTAATGAACCAAAAAGATTTACCAAATTTTTTCCTAAAATTCGCATAACGCCAATCCTCATGCTTCATCCCTTTCCACTGGCGAATCCAATTAAATGTTAATCTTAATCCCCAAAGACAAACCATTAGTAATACAGTATATTGCCGAAAATTATTAACTGAATCAGATGATGTAAATAAAAAGTAAAATCCAATTACTATGGGGATGAACGACCAATAAGGGTCATAAAAAGATGCATTTTTGAAGACTGTGCTTACTGTAAAAATAATTAAAGTAGCAAGGATATCGGCAAGAAATATCATTATAATTGGACTCAAATCATTTAAAAGATATCCAAAACCAATAGCAGATAAAATAGCAAGAACGTATGAGAGAAAAACTAATATAAATGCAGTACCAAGATTTATTTCTTTAATTTTTGTATTTGATTTATCCAATGACATAATACGTTGTATTTGTTAACCAAAGAACTTAAATATTCATTTCTATATATAGAACTTCATATCTATATGTAGAATTTCAATGTATAGACCCTTTTTTAACAGAAAAATTCAAAGAAAAATGAGGGGATGGATAAAATTAATATGGATAATGGCTTCAAAGAGATATGCAAGGATGGATAATGGCTTTTTTAGCAGTTTTTACATTTGTTAGTTCTAATGTAATATTTCGCAGGGTGGAAAATGAGGCTTCCCCTGTTTACATCAATAGTGTCCGTACTTTAATCGGTATTTTAACTTTTTGGATTGTTGCGGTAATTTCTGGAGTTTTTCTATTAATTTTCCAATTTCCAATAATGTTGTGGATATGGTTGATATTATCCTTTATATTCGGGCAAGTTATTGGCGATACCGCTTATTTAATAGCTCAAAAGGAGCTAGGAGTTACTCAAACAATAGCGATTACCTTAACCTTCCCATTATTTACATACATTCTCGCAATGATCTTTTTAGATGATTTGTTTAGTTATTCAATTATTATTTCCTTTGCTTTCATTAGCTTAGGTGTTATTTTTATTAATTATGGGGTAGAAAAAGCTAAAATTATAAACGGTAATTTAGTAAATGTGGAAAATGAAGAAAATAATCAAAAAAAAAAATCAGGGCTTGCAATTGTTTTTGCTTTTATTGCTTCTTTAGCATGGGCAGTAGGATTAGTTATTATAGATTATTCACTCAATGAAATAACAAAAATTACTGAAATAAAGGAAATGAGTTCTATTTTAGCCAATGTTATTAGATTTCCCTTCGCATTTATAATTCTTTTGGGAATAGTGAAACATTCAGATGGAAAAATATCTATAAGAAAAAGGAAGGGAGCATGGGGTTGGTTAATTTTAGGCTCAATTATTGGGACAAGCCTTGGAGCTTATTTTTATACTGAAGCCACCTTAGCAGTAGGTGCCACAGTTATGTCCCTTTTTGCTAACGCTGCGCCTTTAATTGCAATCCCTCTGGATTATATATTTAATAAAGAACGAATAAATTGGAGATCAATTATAGGCGTTATGTTGATAATAATTGGAATTGTATTTGTTATTTTCATGAAACCTTAATTTTTAAGTAGAATAATACAATGTAAAAATAGTAAAAGAGAATTGATTAATATTGAGAGTGGATTTATGACGGAATTACGATGGTTAAAAAAACCAAGATGTAATGAGTGCGGTCAAGAAATAATAGAACCACATTTATGGTGCCTTAATTGTAATAACTTAATTTCAATCCAACCGATAAAAGGTCCAAAAAAATCCAATATCAATTTGAAATCAATGTGGTCATTAAATTCATTTCTCCCAAGTTTTTCAAAAATTGTATCATTAGTTGAAGGAAATACGCCTATTATTCAAATTAAAAATATTCCTGAAATTAAGGGTCTAAATGTCAAATTAGAATTCAGAAATCCAACTAGTTCATTCCGTGATAGAGCAAGTTCATTAATAGTATCTGATGCTTTATCAAAAAAATACAATGAAATAATTGGAGCGAGCACGGGATCCTTTAGTATAAGCTTAGCTGCATATACAAGCCATGCGGCATTAAAATCAACAGCTTTCATTCCAGGAAACTTAGAACTTTCAAAAATTGAGCAATTAAAGATGTATGGCACAAAAATTGTAGACACAAACAAAAATTTAGATGAATCAATAAAATCCGCAAAAAATTATGCTTTAGAACAAAAAAGTTATTTTCCAACCCCCAATGATAATTTACTTACCATTGAAGGTCAGAAAACAATAGGACTTGAATTAATTTTACAATTAGCTAATATAGAAAATGTTATTATTCCTCGTGGATCTGGAACTTTAATTCTTTCAATTTTTCGGGGTTTTGAAGACGCTATAGAATCAGGATGGATAAAAAAATACCCCAAAATTTTTGCAGTCTCTCTAAAAAGTTCATCAAATTCTCATATTGCTGAATCACTGGAAATGAAAGCACCTCCTCTCTTAGATCATATAAAAAAAATAATAAAGAAAACTAAAGGAAAAGAACTCCCAATTGATGCTTTGGATATGATAAAAAATGCTTCTGAAGTAGCAAAGAAGGAAGGATTGTTTATTGAACCCGCCTCTGCTTCAGTTATAGCGGCTGCAAAAAAATTGGTACATGATGAAATTGATCCTCAATCTACAGTTGCAATTTTAACTGGCTCCGGTTTAAATGCTCTAAATAAATTTGCTTTCCAAATGAGGAATTTAAAAAAAACCGTTTGGGGGCTCTCAGAAACCTCCACTCGAAGGTTTGAAATTCTTAATATTATTGCAGAAAAAAAAAATACTACTCACGGTTATGCTATATGGGTCAGTTTAGGCAAAAAGAAAACTATTCAATCTATCTACCATCATCTAGATTCTTTAAATCAAGATGGATTAATTGAATTTAAAGAAGTTGGAAATACAAAAAAATGCCTAATTACAAAAAAAGGGTATGAATTGTTAAATAAAATGCGTGAAATTATAGATCTTAGAGAAATTTAGTCTTTTTATCATGCATCTGGCCATGGATTATCTGTTTTTTTTTTCTTATCAACAGTAATTTCTCCTTGATTTGATTTAGTAATTTTTTGAGTTTTAATATCCGGGGAATTATTATTTTGAACCTTTTCTTCTTTTACTCCTTCTTTTACTCCTTCTTTTGACCAATAAGTATTAATAGAATTCATCTGATCATTTGATAATTTTTGAGCAGCATCTTGCCCGGGAAAAGGAGTAAAACTAGACTCAAATTCGCTTTCATTTGGATTTAGATTTTTCGGGTGAAAATAAGTATCGAAATTCTCAGATTTATCCTTTTGAATCATTTTTTCATCTTCTATATATTCAAAAGGATTTACATTCGGGGCAGAAATATCAAAAGGACTGAGGTTCTCAAGTTTTGGCTTAAAAGTATTACCAACTGATTGTGATGAGTTCGTAGGATTAATGGTTTGAAAACTAGATTTAGAAAGATCCTTACTTGGTAGAATTTTTACTCCAGATTCGACTTTTTCTGAAATTTTTTTTACTGATTCTATAATAATTCCCTTTATATCAGGTCTAATTAAATACTTATCAGGATGAGTATTTAAATCTTTAAGAGCATGAATTATTTCCTCAAGAGCATAATCTGGATTACCTGATCTGAGTAAGGCCCAACAATCTTCATTACGTCTGATAAATTGCATATTTAAATTACAATCTTTTAATAATAATACTAATCTGGGTTCATATTTTACTAATTTTGGTTCTTTTTTAATTTTAGATAACATTTTTATTATTATTGGCTTTAAATTTTCAAAATCTTTCCCATATTGAATATTAGAAATTCTTTTTTCAGTTTTTACAAGCCAAGCTTCCAAATCATAGCCAGAAAAGTTCCTATTTTCTTTCTTTTTTTTTCTAACCATATATGTCACCTCTTATTTCTAACTAATAATTATAATATAATTTAATAATTATAATGATTAGAAAAAAAAAAGTATAAATATTAAAGTTACCTTTTGAATATTTGAATACTAAAGTTTCTATTTGAATATGGTGAAAATTATGGAAAATGAAAATGCTCAACTCACAAACCCTATAAATGTCGAAAGAAGTGTTCCCGAAAACAAAAGAAGAATTATTATATTAAATATTGCAATTATGGGGATACTTACCGCATTAGAAACCATTATGACAGCAACAGTTTCAATCCCAATTCCCGCTACAACAGGTTATTTTAATGTAGGTGAAGGAATAATCTATTTCGCAGCAATTTTATTTGGACCTTACATTGGAGCATTTGTTGGTGGAGTTGGTGCAGGTTTTGCTGATGTATTAGGAGGATATGCGATTTTTGCTCCTGGAACGTTCATAGCAAAGGCTGCAGAGGGATTTGTAGTGGGATGGGTATTCAAAAAACTAAGAGAAAATAATTCTATAAACAACAATTGGAAAATTTTCTCGTTAATTCTTGGATTTGTTGTTGGAGGGTTAATGGTAATTCTTGCAGATGGAACAATTCCAATTATAATACTGGGAATAATTTTAGCAGTTATCATCTGGATTTTGGGATTAACTGTCCAAAAAAATATAAGTGTAAAACTTCTCGCTATGATGGCAGGAGGAATTGTAATGGTTTTGGGATATTTCCTTTATGAATCCATATTATTAAATTTAATTTCACCAGATTATTATCTTAACCCCCTAAATGCGGCTCTAATTGAAGTTCCTTTTAATATTTTACAAGTACTTTCAGGGATATTTATTGCAATTCCTTTAATTGCTGCTTTGGAGCCTGTTGCAAAAAATTATTATAAATAAGATTATCGGCAAAATTTTTTTTATTTTATCTTTCACAGTATATTTATAAACATGAAAATTGGTTCGTCAATTGAAGATCTCTATAATCCCCAACATGATATTTTAAAAAACCTATCGGAATTCAGAGAAGTTGAATTTGAAAATTAATTTACACTAAAAATCTCAGAATTCGCTTTTAAAAAAGTAAAAACTGTAGTAAAATCTGCATTTGAAGCACTAAATCAGGCAGTGGAATCATATTGGTTGTTTTTAGGTTATAATATCATCCAAGATATAATTATTCCTTATCAGCGCGTATCTCATGCTTTTGTTGAAGTAGATGTAAGGAATATTCTTAATCTGAAAAAAAAATTAAAGAATCGAATTTAGAGATTTTAGGATGGGGACATCCGCATGCTGATTTCGGAGTTTTCTTTTCTGGAACAGATTGGCGAAATCAAGAAAGAATTTTTAACGAGACAAGTAATTATGTGCTTACTAAAAGAAAAAAAGAAAATTCAGTTTCAAAAGTTATCATTAAATATTCATATGGATCCACGTTTAATATTCATGAAGATAACTTTGTACAACTTACTTGGCAAGAACCAGGGGGACCTATTCAGCATTCTCTTGTAGATTTAGAGATAATTCCTAGCAAAATCTACTTAAATTTCGATTTTAATTCTTATGGACAAGAAATTCAAAAATACTTTTCTAAATAAAACTCTTATCCACAATTATGAGAAAAAAAAAGGAGGTAAATTAAATGGCAAAAAAAGGAATTCCTAAAAAAGACGGCTCAGGAAAGGGAGCTAGAGCAAATAAAGGAAGAGGCGGTTGTAACTCTCCAAAAGGTAAAGGCAAAGGAGAAAGAAAATAATTTTCCAAAGAAGCAAATCCACCTGGACATGTCTAAATTTAACTGTAGAGAAAAAATTTCGAAGATCTTCTTATACTCAAAGTCTTAGAAGAGAAGTATAAAAAGGTAAAAATGAAATTCAAAAATACTTTTCTGAATAAAATTCTTATATAGAAGTATGAGAAAATTTATCTTGGGAGGAAACTGGAAGATGCAAATTCTTAATGTAGAAGAAGCCGTTTCCATTGCAACTGAAATATCTAAGGCAATATCAGGAATTCTTACAGAAAATGTTGATGTTTTTATAGCACCCTCTTTCAATGCGTTATATTCAGTAGGTAAAGCAATCAAAGGTACAAAATTGAAACTTTGTGGTCAAAACATGTATTTTCGAGATAAAGGAGCGTTTACCGGAGAAATTTCACCAGATTCTCTAATAGATGCGGGTTGTGAATATGTTCTTCTAGGACATAGCGAGAGAAGGAGAATTTTCGGAGAATCCGATGCTGTAATAAATCAAAAAGTAAAAAAAGCCCTTGAAAAAGGCTTAAAACCAGTATTATGCATAGGAGAAACCGCAAAAGAAAAAGAAAATAATCAAACAGAAACTGTAATTCAAACTCAAATTGAAAAATCATTAGCAGATATTCCTCGAGAGCAATTAAATCAGATAGTAATTGCATATGAGCCAGTTTGGGCAATTAATAATAAATTTTTAAATCCGGATTCAGAAATTAAGACTGCAACACCTGATGAAGCTGAAAAAATTCATGTTTTCATTCGGAAATTATTGATAAACAAATATGGAGAGGATATTGGAAGAAATATTCCGATTCAATATGGTGGTTCCATGAAAGCGAGTAATTGTGAAGGTTTATTAAATATTGCAGAAATTAATGGCGGTTTGATTGGTGGAGCATCCTTATCAGCAGATAAATTAAAACCGATTATAGAAGCAGCGGTTAAATTAGGGAAATAATTTTATATAATCTCTATATTCCCATTAGTTCTCATTATATATTTAGAACCTCCAATTTTAAACCAGATTTCATCATCTCCTCCATCAGGATTCTCACTTCCAATGGTTGGATGATTTTTAAAAAGTTTTTTATTTAATTCAGCAGCAGTTATGTTAAATAAGTTCAGAATTTCATGGGGTAAAGCCATATTTCTAAAGTTCATTTCGATGTCGTACCTTGACCACTGTTTTTTAACCCGAATTATGAGCTCATCCAAAACATCATCAATATTCGCTTCTAAACTGTCAATAGATTGTAAACCATGCCCATTTTTCCACATTTCTTCACTGGATTTTTTTTTAGTTCTACTAATGGTTTTTACAATATCAATCAATTCATTAAAATTAAATTCAGAAAAATCTGGGATTGTCATAATTTATTCATCTATTTTTAGTGTTTTTCAAAATTTTTTACTGGGATTGAGTCGGGCTAATTATCTGTTCAATCTCGATGGGTAAGTCGCTCTACATATTTAGGCGTTGCAATTTTCACACGTGAAAAAAAGTCTTTATTACGCGCATATTTCTCAGGTTGATTCATCTCTGTCCACCGGGCGTATATGTATAGTTTAAGGGCCACAATCACTTCATAGAAATATACCCTTGCTTCTACGTCATATTTAGCACAAGCTTTCCAATATTCTGAGAAGAAAAAGCCCCGAGAATCTTTTAAATTTTCATATAGTGTAAAAAAGAATAAACTCCATCCTATATCCTGAGCAGGATCCGAAAAACAACTCATTTCCCAATCAATCAAGCCCTTAATTTTATGATTTTTTACAATGATATTACTTGGGCGTATATCTCCATGAGTGAGTGAATATTCTTCTAAATTTAAAAGTGGATTATGACCTCTACACCATTTATATAAATATCTAGTATCAACGCTAAGTTCTTCATCTAATTTCAAATCTGAAAAATTTTTAAGGGTTAATTTTACTTCGTTGAGGATATATGAAGCATAAGTCATCTTTTTGGTGATCCTATCATCCAGATAATAAGAATCATAGGTTTTAGATCTAATTGAGTGAAGTGTCCCTAAAAATTTGGCTAGATCGGCTAAGAATTCTTTTGTTTCCGATTCAGAAAATTGTGATATCGATTCTAAGATTGGAGTACCCTCCAGTTTTTCTAGAATTAAGAAACGATAACCCAAATGTTTGAGAGTTTTCTCAAAAAAATATAGTTTTGCTTTCGGGATTTTTAGATTTTTGATCTCATTTATTCTCTTTGCTTCGTTAGATGGTTTCTTTATATTTGAATTATCCGGATATATCCGAAGTATATAATCTCGGTTATCAAATATCTTATTCTTCAATTTAAATTCAATATTTAAATTATAAACAACATTATTGAGACCAAAAGCTAATTCTTGTACATTTCGTAGACCTTGGAATTTTTCTCCTTCATTAGCTAAACTACTTCCACGTCTTCGGAAAAATTTACGCTTTTTTAGATATTTTTTAATCTTTTTTTCCACATATTTAG
>JAUWPK010000319.1 GCA_030611625.1 Promethearchaeum sp.
GCTGGACCTTTAGTAATAGGTATGGGAAAGGTCCAAAAAATCAAGAATAGATTAATTGGGACAGGAAGGATATTTTCAGGGACGTTAAAAAGAGGGCAACATGGATGGCTTGTGAATGATGGATCAAAATCTGCAATCAATCAATTGAGCATTTTTATGGGTTCTCGAATGGAAACCGTAACAGAAATCCCGGCAGGAAACATTGCGGCAATAGGAGGGATTAAAAAAATTAGCAGTGGAGAAACAATTTTTGATATTAAACACATTGATGAAGCTAAGCCCTTTGAAGCTGTTAAATATGTTAGTGAACCCGTTGTTACTGTTGCAGTTGAACCCGATATGTTAAAAAATCTAGGCCAATTACAAGAAATTCTTGAAGATATAAAAGTAGAAGACCCAAATATTAATGTTGAAATCAGCAGTGATTCCGGGGAATGTCTTTTATCCGGTATGGGACCATTGCATTTAGAAATTGTTGCAAAAACTATAAAAGACAGAGGTATTGAGGTTTCAGTTTCAAAACCTACAAGTGTATTTCGAGAATCTGTACAAAATTTTAGTAAATACCACGAAGCTAAAAGTCCCAACGGATTAAATTCAATTAAACTGTTGGTTATGCGAATGGATCCTTCGTCCGTTGAATATTTTCGCGGAGCTAAGCGTCATATCTTAGAAAATGAATACTTACGCATAAAAGATTTGAAAGAAAAAACAAATTTTAGTGAATATGAAGCCAGAGGGTTATGGAATGTTGATCGATTCCAAAATATTATTATTTCACGATTAGAAGAAGATACGGGAATTATATACGATGAAAATGATGAAATTAGTGCTGAATCTTTAAAGAACAAGAAATCTCAAAAAGGAAATAATTCTAACCAAAGACAAGTTTCCCAAGAATTGCGAGATCAAATCATTAAAATCATTACAAATTTATGCAATAATGGGACGATAGCTAAGGAACCTATGTCGGAATTAAAAATTATAATTAAAGATGCTCATATTGTATCAGATCCTGAGGACTCGAACTATTTTGAACTTTCAACCATGATTCACGATGCTTTTATCAAATGCATACGTGAAGCTCAGCCCGTTTTACTAGAACCTATTTACAGAATGTTAATTACATCTCCCGAAGAACATATAGGCACTGTGACTTCTCTTATTAATCAATTTCAAGGTAAAATTAATGAAATTAGCCAAGATGCATTCAAATCTTACATAGATGCTAAAATGTCAGTTAGGAAATCAATTTTGTTTGCAGATGAAATTCGGGGTCAAACATCTGGGCGTGTTTTTTGGCAGAATCTATTTGATCGATTTTCACCGGTTCCTGAGCATGATTTAGATGAAATCGTAAAAGATATTAAGTTTAGAAAAGGATTGGCAATTTTTTAATGAGCGTTTTTTTCTAATAAAATTTTAAAATCAGCAACGATAATTGGGACATCTTTGATCATTTGTATAGTATTCTCAAAAACTATACCAGAATTTATATTTCCATATATATGAACTAAAAAATTGCGGAATTTTTTTAATTCTAGAATTTTTTCAGTATGCATTAAGTAATTACTAAGGGAATCTAAAATATTTTCATCTGATGTTGGGGGATCAAGTTTGAATAGTTTTATAAATTGGATGCATATATCTAAAATTGCTTGTATGGCGACTTGAATATTACGCTCAATTGCTGCTTGCACCTTTTTATCAGATATATATTGTTCCTTCTCTTTTGGACACCAATCCTTTATTTCTGCCATCTTTTGTTCAATCATATTGATCCTGGAAATTATTCTTTCATACGCCACTTTTACTTACCTCAAGATATAATTCGAAAGAAGGTCGAAATAGTTCCCAATTTTGAATAATAGATACAAATCTATCAAAAACTTCATTATAATATTTATTAAGAATTAATTTACCGCGAATAACATCTTTTGCAATATTGAGAGGTAAATCTTCGAGAAATTTTATATCAAATTTTTCTGGAGTTGATAAGATAATCTTTAATTTTTCTTGATCAGAAATAGGAGGGTTAGTTGAGATAAGTGCGATATCAATATCATTATAATTATCTGAATGAAGAGCACTTCCGAACAAGATAATCCCAATAAAAAGTGGGTCGTCATCAATTTTTTTCTTGTAATTCTCGAGTGTTTTCCGATCTTTTTCTGATAAATTCATTCTATGAATATATGGGAAAGATGATCCTTTTAATTTTATCGTAGGTTGAAAAAGATATTAAATTTAGAGAAAGTTTAGCTTTTTTTAATAATTGAATTATTATGTAATTTCAGAAAATTATATTAACATTATTTTTTGTTGACATTTTTGTTTTTACTTTGGTATGGTAAAGGTAAATGTCGAACCCTTTCCTAAAGTGCTAGTAAAAGAAATATTTCCTCCATGGAATTCAATTAATCTTTTAGTTAATGATAGTCCGAGCCCTGTTCCCTCGATTGATGCCACATAAGCTGATCTTACTCTTTTAAAATCTTGAAATACCAGATCAAAATCGTCTTCTTTGATCCCTATGCCTGTATCTATTATGTCAAATTTCCAAAATTTTTCGCTTTCTGAAAATTCTACCCTTACTTTACCTTCTTGAGTATATTTCACAGCGTTACTTAGTAGGTTAAATAGAATTTCCTTGAATCTTAACCGGTCAACTTGAATAACTTTCTCTTTGTCAAATTTTGGGATTTCAAATTTTAGATTTTTCTTCTCGTATATGGGTTTAATCATTGTATTGATTTGACTAAGTATTATACCTAGATTAACGTCTTCAATATTCATTTCCATTTTGCCCGATTCAATTTTTGCAATATCTAAAACATCATTTATTAAATCTAGTAAATGCAAAGCGGAGGTTTTTACGTTAGTGAGGTATTTATCCTGCTCATCATTTAGTTCCCCGCTAATTCTTTCTAATATGACATCCGTAAAACCAATAATGCTGTTTAAAGGTGTTCTTAATTCATGAGACATAGATGCCATGAATTCAGATTTAAATTGCGACGATTTTAAGATTTGTTCTTGATATAGTTTTTGTTGTTCATTTGATTCTGTAAAATCGCGGGCGATGGCAAATGATCCAACAACATCACCTTCTGAATTTTTAACAGGGGACACAGTTAAAGAGATGTCAAGAATTTGTCCATTTTTACTCAAACTTTTCGTTTCAAAATGACTAACTGCAATACCTGGTTTAATTTTATTACCAATTTCTAAAGCTACATAATTATGGTCGGGTGGCACTAAAAGATTAATAGATTTTCCTAAAATCTCTTTGGAAGTATACCCATAGATATTTTCTGCACCCTTGTTCCACGAAGTGATAATTGTATGATTATTCATTCCAAATATCGCATCTAGTGAATTATTCACCATATCGGATAAAAGGTTCTTCTCTTGGTCAATTTCCCGTCTTAAAATTCCTATTTTTATCCGTTCTCCAACTTCATTTAATAAAGTTTGTTCTTCAGTTAGAAATTTTTTATCTTCAATGTAAAATACATCAATTACCAATGGTTTTTCATTAATATATTTTATAACAAATAATTTCCATTTTGTTTCTTTAAAGATATCTAATTTATACTCTTTACCATCATATTTTATTCTCACATTTAATAAAGTTGGAAATTTAAAGGTTGGTGGAATTAAATAAAGAGTACTTTTAAGAATTTCTTTAATAGAGACATCTGAAAGCGACAAAATGTGAGAAATCCCATACAAGCAGTGAAGCTGTTTAATTTGGAACTTCATAACATTTTGAGCGTTATTTAGTTTTCCCTCTATAATTTTACGTTCGGTAATTTCCTTAAGTAATTCCAGTGTTTTCATGGTAACTTTTTCTTCTAATCGTTTGTTAAATTCCATTCTCATTTGTTCTGCTTTTTTTCTATCTGTGATATCTATGAAGGATGCCATTCTTTGAATGGGTTTTTTCTGATCATCATAAACAGTGCTACTCGTGCAATGAACATCAAAAGTAGTTCCATTTTTTTTCTTCCCAACTATTTCACCAACTGCTCTTCCAGTTACTACTAAT
>JAUWPK010000192.1 GCA_030611625.1 Promethearchaeum sp.
AAAAGATAATTCAGATGAAACTGGCCCAACCTTAGAATAACTTCGATTTATCATTTCGGATGAATTAAATTGAATATTTGATGATGGAGAGTCTTGTGATTTTGGAATAAAAGGATTGTCTTGAGAAAGGTTTTTTTCATCAATTTTTGTTTGATTTTGAGATATAATAGTGTAATTTTTAATATTTCCTGTAGTAAGAAATGGTAATAATCCAATAATTAATATAAATAACACAATTTTATCTTTTTTTATTAAAATTATAATTACCTTTTTTGTTATATTTATTATTATAATTTAGAATTACGTAAAATATTTCGTTTTTTATGATAAAAATAATATCATTATTATAAATAAGTGAACTACTTGCTAATCATATAAATTAAAAAAAACAAGAAGAATATATTAGTAATTAATATTTTCCAAGGCGTTTACGTGCTTTCTTATAATCTCCATCCAAGAAAAATCGAACAAGACGAGGTAAATAACGATACAATAACCATACAAGCTTAGCCTCTCCTGGTAAAATATTATACTTCCTTTTTCTTATACCTTTAATAAAAACTTTAGCAACTTCTTCAGCACTAAATAATTTTACGCTTTCCGATAATATTTTACACTCTTCTGGCTTAGTTTCATTTTCTATTGCCATTCCAGGAGTATCTGTATCGGGAGGATAAAGAATTGAAAATCTAATATTATAAGGTTTTAATTCATGACGAAGAGCTTCAGTTAACCCAACTATCGCAAATTTGGAAGGACAATATGTGGCATAACTCATCATCCCGAAATATCCCATCATTGAACTTGTATTTGCGATGTATCCGCGCTTTTCTTTCATAAAATAAGGAAGAAGTGTTAAGATCGGAACTAATTGCCCGTAATAATTAACATCCATATTTTTCTTAAAATCATCCAAAGTTAATTTTTCGATATATTGTGGATAAGCATACCCAACTAGGTTAAGCAAATAATCGGGAACTCTGTGTTTGTTAATAAAATCATCTATCAAAGGCTTTAATTTTGCCATATCAGTTGTATCACATGAAAAATATTCAACAAATTGTGAATCTAATATTTTCAATTTATTCATTTCTTCCGTTACAGTTTTCAAAACTTCTGCATCTCGTGCAATAATAAGCACGCTTCCGCCCATTTTTACAATCAATTTTGAAGTCTCTTTTCCCATGCCCTTAGAGCCGCCACAAATTATTGCAATTTTATCTTTAAAATATAATTTTTCCATCTTTAGATACGCCGTTTCATTAAATTTAAAAAAAATATGATCAAAATTGACCCCAAGCAAAAATCATGAATAATGGACCAAAGATCACGCAAACAAGGTTAATTAATAAATTCATCAATGTGTCGCCTATATTTGTTGTATATCCCCCATTTTGCACATTAAATGAAATATCAAGCAATCCCAGAAATAATAATGCGCTTCCTGAGGTTATTGTGAAAAAAATCCCGAAACTTTGTTCGGATAAAAGTCCGATTGCTGCAATAATTAAACTTGGAGTTACCCATCCTAAATCAGGAACTGGAAATGATCGTTCAAATCCAAAATAAACTTCAGATTTCTCGGGATTCTTATTCTCAAATAGGAAAAAGTAAATCCAAAAACCGATTAATCCCACAGCAATCAAAATTTCAAAAATTGCAATTAAAATATTATTCAAATTTAATATCACCACTTAAAATTTTGATAATGATCAATAAAAAACTTATTTCATATATTAAGTTCGGCGTTGTTGTTTCAATTTTTTAATTTCTTTTTCCAAATCATCAATTTGTGCTTCTGCATTTAATCCTGCTGGAACACTTGGAAGTGAAATTCCAGTTTCTACACTTATTTCTGAATCTACCTCAGCAAGAGCTAGATTCACCTCATCTTCGGTCACTCCAGTAGAAGACGCATCATCCGTAATTTCCAGTTGTGCAGATGTCTCTCCGAACATAGATTCCATTGAACCGAACCCTAAATCCATTTCTGATAGTAGTTTTGCAATTTGTGGCATTTTAACTTGCTCATTTAAACCTTGTAGAGTTCCTACAATATCTTCAGCAACTTTAGAAAATTGACCCATAGCCTTTGCCTGTTCCAAACGGTATTTAATTCCTTCCATCCTAACACGAAAGTTTTCTGTAGAATGCCCCCATTTTCTATATTGCAGAGAGTTTTTCATATGAAGTTTAGAACCCGCAATATCACCATTTTTTCGAGCAGTAATTGCTTTTTTTTTAGCTGTTCGTTCTTTAATTTCCATTTTTCCGATTTGTCGCGCTAAACGTTTATTAAAAACCTTGATCTTAATCAAAGGAGATGTTTCATCTTGTTTCTGATATCCTCCACTTAAAAACATCGCAAAATTTTTCAATGAGCCGATTTCTAATCCCTTCCCTTTTTTCTCGGTTTCCCGTATTAAAATAAAAAAAATGTTTTATTAATATTATGTTTGAAAATATATTATTTAATGCTTATTTTAGACTTTCGAGTTCCTTGACAAAATATTCATATTGCTTCATACCAAGTTCCCAGAATTCAGGTTTAGTTATATCAAACCCAATTATCTCTCCGATTTCTTTAGGAGATAATGAGCTTCCCGCCGATAGGATCTTCTTGAATTTCTTGATAAATTCAGATCCTTCCTTCTTATATATCTGATACAGCGCGAATACAAATAATTGTGCATAGACGTAAGGGTAATTATAGAAACGAAAATTAGGGATAAAATAATGAGGTGTCTTTGCCCATTGCCACCGCATTTCATCGAACCATTCCACAGCATTTCCAGATATTTTATTTCTGGCATTACACCATAGTTTTGCAATGGTCTCCCCATCTAAATGTACTCCATTTTCAATTGAAGCGTAAAGCGATTGCTCAAAAAATACGCGCGCAGCAACTGAAAAAACAGCCATACCTGCTTCATCCAAAACATGAGCAAGAATTGAACGTTTTTCTGAATTAGATATTGATTTTTCGTTTAAAAACATGTCCGTCATTAGTAATTCAGCAAAAGTTGATGCGGTTTCTGCTACTACCATTGAAATATCAGTATTTAATTTAGTGTTATTTTTCGTATTGTAATAAGCATGAATCGCATGTCCCAACTCGTGAGCAAGCGTATATGCACTATTCAAATCATTATTATAGGATGTGAGAATGAATGCAGAACGGCCTTTATACCAAGTAGAGCAAAATGCACCATTTCGTTTTCCATATCTTGGACTTGCATCGATATGATTCCTTTCATACATATCCTCAACGATTTCCTTAAATTCTACATCAAAATTCCCAAATGCTTGAAGAATTAGATCTTTCGCTGAATCCCATTCGATTTTTTTATGAGTAGAGTTAGAAAGAGGAGCCAATATATCTTCACACCCTAATTTTGGTAAATTCATGAGTGAGGCTTTATAATTCAAATATCTTCTATATAATCCAACATTGTTTTCGATAGTTTTCATTAAATTATCTATTATTGATTGATCAAGGTCACTGTCAATTAAACTTTGATGCATTTCGTTATCATATTTTCTTCTTTTTGATATTTTTAGCCAATCACCGCAAACATTACGCAAAGCTGATGAGAAAATATCGTTTTCTTTCCCTAATAGACCGTAAATCCCCTTATTTACAGATGTTCGAGTTTTTCTGTCTGGATGACTAAGAAACCCGTTTGCTTTACCATAAGGGAGAATCTTCAATTCCCCTTCAACTTCAACATCTATCATGCGGGTATTCAACCAAGAACCTTGAATTTGACTCCATGCTTCAATCCCAAATTGATCTTTTTCAAGGATCAATTGTTCTTCAATTTCAGATAATTGATGAGGATAATTTCTAATTATCTTCTCAAGATGATGTTTGTAATTAGAAAGAACCGGATCTTGGATTAGATTTTTATGTTCAAAAACATATTTACCGATTTCCAGTGAAATAAATGCAACTTCCTTTTGTAAATCTGTTAAATGGCTTGTTATCTTAGAATGTAATTCTTGATTTTCTTGCAATGTCATATTTGCAGCAAATGAAAGCTCAGAAAAAGATCTAAGTTCAGATAATTCAGTTAGAAAATTTTCTTTTTCTTGGATAAGATTCAACAAATCATTTGAAGAGAAATTTGGAACGTTTATCTTTCCTTTGTACTTTAAAACTAAATTATTTGCCAATTGCATCAAATTTTTTTGCGCATCTGCGATTTTTGGATGATTGGGACCCGGAAATAGCTCGGTTAAATTCCAAGCAATTTCATTTTCATTTTCTAAACTCATAAAGTAACACCTAACTTACCTAACATATTTTATGGTAGTATAAGAATTTTTTAGAAGGTATTGACTCCTAATAAATAAGATAAATTTAAAAAAAAAAAAAAACTGGTTCAATTATGGGTTCAATTAAACGATTCGCCTCATTTTTAAGTGGTGACCGAAAAAAAGGTGGTTCCGATCCAGTGCGATCAACCATAACAAGCCTTAAAATATTTAATCGTAGATTACAACGCCAGATAAGAAAGATGGAACAACAGGGAAAATTAGCTAAGAAAAAAGCAATTGAGAGAAGAAAAGCAGGAGACATTCCAGGGTCCAGGCTTCATATGAAATCATGCTTGCAGTTTACCAAATGGTCTCATTCTACTGAAAATTTCAGAGTTAGGCTTGATGGAGTTCAATTTAAACTCGAACAAGCTAAAGCCATGAATGATTTTTCCGGAGTTGCGAATGAAATCGTTGGTGTTTTGGGTGAACTTCAAAACTCAGTTAAAGCTCCAGAGTTAGGAAAAATTTTATCTCAATTGGACCTCGGTTTTGGAAATATGGAGAGTATGTTCTCAGAGACATCTGAACAATTGGAGATTTCGGATGATGCCGCTTCTACCGGAGTGTCTGATGGTGAGGTCGATATGGCTCTTGCAGAAGTCGACGCAGAATTATCTTTAGATACAAGACAAGCTTTACCTTCAGTTCCAGGATTAGCAGAAACTGGTGAAATTACTGATTTGGAAAAGGAAATAGCCAGGTTAAAATCACAAAGGGATTAAATTAAAATAATCGTAAAAAAAATTTTTTTATTTTTTAATTTCTTCAACAATAGCAACTAATTCATCATCACCAATTTCGAATTCCCTAAACATTACTCTGCGAATTTGGCCGTTTTTACACACTGCTTTATTTCCTCGAGGCTTTATAACCCCCGCTTGAGCTTTTTTCCAGTATTCATCTACCTTGGCGCGATAATCAGGATCAGGATATGCTATGTGCATCCAAGCTTCATTGGTGGGAATATCTTCGAGTGTATAACCAAACATTTCAATAAATTTCGGATTAATATAAAGGATTTTCCCCATTTTGTTTGAAATTGCAAATGGTAATGGAAATTTTTCAGCTAAGTTCGTGAATCTTCGCTGACTTTCACGTAATTCGATTTGTCCCTTTTTTTGCTCTGAAATATCAGTGACAATACCAGCCATATGAATGGGTTTATTGTTTCGATTACGAACTAGAAAAATATTAATAAGGGTTTCGATATTATTACCTTTTTTTCCTTTTAATGGTATTTCACCCATCCAAATCTCTTCTTGGAGTAAGATTGGATATATTTGCTTTTTTAATATCTCATAATAATTTTTTGAGGTGATTTCTTTCCAATTTTTTCCTTCCAGAATGTCTGATGGATCGTAACCTAGTAAACGTTTCAATGCATCATTAGCATATTTAATTTTGCCTTGAAGATTACTCATTATAAATCCGATTCCAGAAGTTTCTACCACTTTATTAAAGAAATCTAGTCTTTTTTGAGCAATTCTCTTATCTTCCTGAATTTTGCTGTGGCAGAACACATTTGACAGTAGATCTGCGATTGTTTGTAATAATTTTATATCTTGACTACTCCAAACTATCTCATTAGATTCACTTATTAAACTTAAAAATCCAAAGTGGTAATTTTTTTTTATCATCGGCATTAGTAATAAGGATTTTAAAGGCTTTTTAGAGAGAAGACTCTTCAAAGGTGTTATATTTTCAGGTAAATCGGACAATTTCGAGGCATATATGATATTATTTTCTAAATTATAATCTAAAAGCCATGAAAAATCCCTACCGCTTAATTCTTGAATTTTATTATTGTTTGGCTCTACAATTTTTGCACACCATTCATAAAAATAATTTAAATTCGAAGATTCTTTATCAAAAAGAAAAACTGAGCATCGATCACAATTTACAAAAACCCCCACGTTAGCAAGTGTATCTATAATTTTTTCTTCAATCAATTCAGGTGTTTGAGATATATTCAAAAAAGTGGTAGAGATTTCTGCAATTAATTGTTCCATAGCAATTCTGTGCCTTAGTTCCAACTGTATATTTCTTTTCGATGTTACATCCTCACCAAAATAGATCACACCAATAATTTGTTCTCCATCTTTTAGTAGGTCATGAAACCACCGAATAATCCTGCGTTCGGAATTACTACAAATTACGAAACACTCTTCAATAGGCTTAGTAATTTTACCTGAGATTGATGATTCAAATTCAGTTTCAAGTTTTTTTCGCTCAGGTTCGTAAATAAAATTTTCAAACCAATTTTTTCCTATTGGTGATATATTATTGTTTAGAATGAAGCAACCATTTTGATTCATATATGCGATTTCTTTATTAATGTCCACTGCGACTACAATAAATCCAGGGACATTAGTGAACATTATAGATTTAGAAATTTTTTCAATGATTAATTTAATTGGGTTAATTTCTCCCATTTTATGGAATCTCTCCGGTATTCTCAGTTTAATAAATCTTTAAAATTTTTTATTGTTTTCTATGAAAGCTTACTTTTCTTATGCAAAAACTTGTTAAATAAATTTCGGATAGGCGTGAAAAACAAATCTGTCAACTTTTAAAGTATTGACTGCAAAAAGTATTAAGCATCCGAAATTAAGGATAGTTCATACATTCTATTATTTCACATTTTGAAACGTGTTTTCTAAATCTTGCATAATAGGATGCACAAATTTTGTCGGATGGGAAAATGGGAAAAGTTCTTGGGTTTATTGGCGGATTCTTTGCAATTGTTGGAATTGTAGCAAGTTTATTCATCGAATATCTTGCGTGGTATAATAACGGATTAAACTGGGATAATGCTATTGGAGGCGGCAATGGAGATATTTTTGCAAGTTCCTTTGATATTTTGAAATTATTACCAGGAATAATAGCATTTCTCGGGGCAATTTTATGCTTTATTCCAAAGAAATTAACATGTTTGATTGG
>JAUWPK010000019.1 GCA_030611625.1 Promethearchaeum sp.
AATTATCTCGATAACATCTTTATCCTTCAACTCATGTGACCTTCCAACACGTTGTCCGTCAAATTCGACAGAATCACCCCATACTTTTGCAAAGTGAAAATATTTTAATAAATCTTTGTGAATTTTTCCTGAAATCTCATCGACGGTCACTCCTTCTGGGCCGATTATGGGATCAGAGTAATCTATTTTAGAATGTGGGGCTTTGGTATAAATTCGGATCACCTCCAAGAGTTGAAATAAATAGTGCTTCAATTGTTCGAGAGATGTGGGATTTTCACTGGATATCGGAAATATGTCGAAATTGGTTTTTTTTTGTAAAATCTCAAAATTCATGTGAGATTTGGGTAAATCTCCTTTGGTGGCTACAATCCCAATTTTATATGGAGATAAACCCTCATTCAGAATCTTGGCTCTTTCTAATTGACTTGTTAAGAAGGCATATTGTTTTAGCACATCTAAAGAAAGATCAATGACCATTAAAATAGCATCACAAGTTCTAGCAATTCGTAAAATTTGGGTACTTATCCTCCAATCAGGCCGATAATCAATAAATCCTGGAACATCAATTAATTGGATTCTAACAGAATCATATTCGCACGTTCCGCCTAAAGCTGTTCGTGTGGTATGTAAATAATTGCCAGTTTTGACTTGTGTATTAGTAATTGCATTCATAAGGGTGCTTTTTCCCACATTTGATAATCCAAATAATACAATACGTCCATCACCTGAGCGTTTAATCTGAAATGGATCATATTCACGAGATTTGGATTTCGGTTTTGTTTTGGTTTCTAAGATAACATCTTCAATTTGCGTCATGAACTGGCGAAAGATGCCAAACTTATCATATTTTTTAGTTTTAATATCTTCCAGAATTTCTTCTAATACTTGTATTAATTCGGGACCTTCTAAATTTCTGATACGGCGTGCAACATTGAAGCGGTACCAACGTAGTTTCCTGTGTGCGTTCATTTGTTTTTCCCCTATACATGTGGTTTAATTTGGTTATTGAAAAAAAATTTAATGGTTGAGGCTAGAATTGGGTAGAGAAAAACATACGAAGAAGAGCAGAGCAGATATCTTGAAATTGTGTGAAAGAAGAGAAAAAGTTTCTAAAAGTTAAGTTCTCTCATAAAATCAAGATGAAATAAAAGAAAATTGACTCACAATAAATACTACTCACTCCCATTATATTCTATTAATAGATATGCTTCCTATACGAATCTAACTTAACTTAATAGATAAAATCTAACCAGAGTGCGAGTTCCCCTCGCCCCCCGCTATAGTTGAGGTGCTGTAGTAATCATTTGTTATATTAAAGATAAGATAATTTCCCATAAAAATTTATTTGGAATATAAACAATTCTTTCATTTCTTTCTTTCAATATTATATCGACCGCGAAGTTCAATTTGATTAATTCTTGAATTAATTTCATCGTTTTCAGTAGGATTCATTTTTTCTACTGTGCAATAACCCTGAATGAATTGATCGTAAAGAAGTGGAAAATACTTACCGTGAGTGCTGCTTATAACTCGTTTGAATAAATGTAAATCCATTGCTTTCTCTTCAATTCCAATAGAGCTCACAGTTAAGCCAAAATCTATGAAAAATAATTCACGATTCGCAGTATAAATGATATTTGATGTAGTCAGATCTCCATGCATTCTGTCATTTTGGTGAATTTTTGCCAACCAAAAACCAATTTCTCTAAAAATTTTTCCAAGTTCTTCATCTGATAAATTTGGAATGACATCTTTTAATCTATTTCCGCTGATGTATTGCATCACAATTAATCCCATAGCAGGATTTATTTCAAATATGGATGGAACTGGGATCCCAAATTTGAATAATTCTATTAAAGTTCGTCCTTCTTTAATTGTACGTGAAAATCTTAATTTTTTATCAATCTCATTAATTCTATAGGTTTTTGGAAGTCGATACTTAATTAAAACATCTCGATTAAACCATTTTGAGTGAATTAGAACTGCTTCTGCACCACGCCGTATTATTTCCCCTTCAATATTGAGATTTTGTAATAATGTTTTATCAGACTTATTTAAGACAATTTTTGTTTTTTCTTTATGGACTTCGTGGACTTCATGAACATTACCTTGTTTATTAGTACGCCAAGGAATAGCTACATCATCCATTCTCCACTTAGGTAAGATTTTAGTTTCAGAAATTTCAACGGTATTTGAAGATTTATATTGCAAAATTCCAGTCCAAGCAATCATTGCTCCATTATCTCCCGCATATTTTTGAGGAACAAAATGAAATTCTACATTGTGCTCATTACTGATATATGAGAGCATTTCCTGGAGTCTTTTGTTTGCAGCTACACCACCAGTTAATAAAACAGATTTTTTCTCAGTATGCGCAATCGCGCGTTCAGAAACTTCTGCTAACATTGAAAATGCAGTCTCTTGAAGAGAATAGAAAAGATTTTCTTGATATTTTTTATTTATTTCGTTGATTTTTTCTTGTTTTTGTGATTGTTTCAAAATTGCAGTGTAAAGTCCAGAAAATGAAAGATCCATTCCTTTAACAATGTATGGTAGATGAATGTAATTAGATCCACTCTTAGCAATTTTTTCGATTTTTGGACCACCAGGATGAGGAATTCCGTGATCTCTGGCAACCATATCGATCATATTTCCGATTGCCAAATCTAATGTTTCTCCAAAAACTTGATACATACCTGAATCAAAAGCACTTATTATTGTATTACCGCCCGAAACATAAACTGTAACAGGATCATCTACGTTACATAAGAGTCGCCCAATTTCTACATGAGCGATACAGTGATTTACTCCAACTATTGGAATTTTTAACTTCAATGATAAAGAACGAGCGATTGCTGCTCCAACCCGTAAACAAGGCCCTAATCCAGGACCTTGGCTGAATGCAATTAAACCTAAATCAGCAAATTCAATATTTGCCTGTGAAATTGCTTGTTTTAAAACTCTATCAAATACGGTGTAATGATGTTCAACAACATCAACTGGTTTTAAGCCTCCTGTTTGGGGTTTATATGTATCTGAAACAAGGCTTAAAATATTTCCTTGGTCATTCATAATTCCAACGCTAAATGTATGTGCTGTCGATTCAATTCCCAAACAAAGCATAAAAAAACCCTCTTACTCTTCAAAATCCTCTAGGCTTAAATAAAATATCCTAAGAAAAAAAATTAAAAACAATATTATTTTTTAGCGCGCTTTATGTTTCGCTGCTATTATTTTTCCTGTTTTTTTGAATGTTGTGTATCCACAACGGCCACAATGTATGCGGTCGTAGTGATCTGCCATAAAATTACCAGGTCCACATTTAGGACAAGTTTCTCTTTCTCGAACAACTTTTCCACCTTTAATAACCCACAAGGGTCCTTTATTTTTATTTCTTGGGGGTTTTTGTGTTTTAGCTTTTGTTTTTACCTTTCTTTTTACTCCTTTTGCCAAGTTTTACACCTTCTTCTTCTTTTTCTTCTTGGATTTAATTTCTTTCCAAGCATCATCCCTTTTATCCTTTGGAATATTCCGGATTTGGGAGTATTTAGGTTCTAATTTTTGAGCAGTTTCTTCATCCTCATAAATTATTGCAAGTCCATGGACCATGGGGCGACCAAAGCGAGAATTCATTTTCTTAATAAAAGTAAGTTCCGTTTTTGCTGATTGAAGCGCGGCTAGTTTGTCTCGTACTTCTATTCTATTCGGAGATCCCATTCCTAGGTGCTCAATTTCGAAAGTAATTTCGGTACGATGCAGAATTTGGTTATCTTCCACAGATAATATGTTTATATTTACCACTTTTTTATTCACCAGATCAATCTGGTAGCCTCGTTTCAACGGGCGACCTTCATATATGATCTAAGAGAAAATAAACAATGATAATACAAAAAATTTACGTTTTTATCATTTTATTTCAGAAACACGTTCCATTTCTTCAAAAAGTTCCTTCATCCTTTGTTTTATTTCTGAATTATTATAAATCACCACACATCCAGCTGGAATCGGGGGAATTATATCTGTAATTGGAGGTTGCCCGTAAAATATGAAAGAATTATTGGATTCAAGAATTGCGGGGATAACAAGCAAATCCTCTTCTCCATCGATTATAACTAAATATTGGTTATCATCATTAATGGTTTCCTGAAAGAATTCGAAAATTTTCTCATTAATAAAGCCAGCAGGGTTATAAAAGGTTTTTTTTATTGAAGTTTCCAAATTAGGAATCATAAATTGATTTCTTCCCCGCTGAGATTCTCCATCAATAAATAAATATTTCACTAAAGGTCTAAGAAATTTATTTTGAGAGATTGATTTTGAAACAACATCACCCACACCTATTACTGTGGGCATTTTTTTTATGCTTGAGCCATCAAACAAATCGCTGAATTGATTATTCATCCATTTAATCGCTTCTGGGAATGACACCTCTGGTTTCCCCTTAAATAATTTGCCCAGAGGTTTAGAAAATTCTTTTCGCATAGATGGTTTAAGCTTGAAAAACATGGAGTATACAAAAAAAAGAAAAAAAAATTCACATTTGAATTTTTGCTTAAATCTTTAATACAGACGATACATTGCCTCTAGACTATTTTCAATTATGTTCATTGTCCGGTTTAGTTTTTTCTCTGAAAATATTATGGGTCTTAAAGAATCTCTAATAGTACTTTCGATTTTTTTTATTTCGCTCAATCGCATACTGGGTGATGCTGTAAATAGAGTTAAAACATCGTTTTTTTTATTGTAATTTAATAGTGCTTGTTCTGTGTATTTTCTGGCTAATTCTGGGCTTATTCCTCCTTTTACACTAATTAGCTCAACCATCTTATTGAATTCTTTTAAGCGGTATTCGTGAGATATAAATTTGTTTACACTACCTTCCATTATAAAATCACCATTATACTTAAGAAAAATCGAATTTAAAAACTTTTTTACTATTAAGTTCAAAAAATTACAATTAAGAAAAGCACTTGGCAATCGATATGATGCCGTTGGTGGTGTTTTTTTCGAGAAAAATTAATAAAATCAGTCTGCTGCGGGAAAAAAAATTAAATAAGGATATCAATAAAAATCAAAAAAAAACATGTGATGACAAGTTAATCTAAGCTATTTAAATCGGATTATGTCAAACTTCCTATCAAAATTTTGTCGTTCGATATATAGATTTAACATAATTACCATAAAAGTTACTGAGATTAAGTTGTCATGCCATGAAAAAAAATGGTCATGCAATATGTTTTAAACAATATAATATTCCGGGAAAAAGCTGTAAACCAATTCCAACCTGGTGTGGTGATAATTTCTCAGATCTTCTATCAAAATATATATCCATTTCATGCTCAATTCCCATTTTAGATAAAATTTTTTGGAATTTTTTAATTTTTGTGGAAAAACCAAATTCATCCTCATTCTCACAATTGACCAATAATTTAACGTTTTGAAAAGGATTAGTTGAACTTCTTACCATCTCGATGGCATCATACTCTAACCACTTCTTCTTAGCAGATTCATCCATTTCAATAATATCTCCATTGGAATTTCTTTTGATTGATGGTAGTAATCGATTATCATCACAAAAAATTAGATCTGTAGTATCTAAAATATCATCTATTTCTTTGGATCCCATTTCTTCTGCTTTTTTCTTTCCGTAAACAAGTTTATATATTGGAATTATCATTTTCCAGTCTATTAAATCCAAAAACGAAATAAGAGAACTTAAAGCGACACCTACTTTAAATTTTTCTGGATATTTTAAACAACCATATAATGTCCCGTATCCACCCATTGAACCTCCCATTAGTGCGCGATGTTCTTTATCAGCGAAAGTTCTATAATTTTTATCAACATAATCGATTAATTCATCAAATATAAAATCGGAATAATTTCCAGAATGTTCAGAATTTAAATAAAATGCTCCTTTCATAGCAGGAAAGCCATTATCTTTTTTACCTCCAAATAGATCTGGTATTTTTAAACTACATTCTGGTTGAACTAAAATGAAGGGATAAATTTCTTGATTTCTTATCATTCTATCAAAATCTTCATATTTTGGCCTATCTTTAAACACCTTCCACGCAATTATTCGAAAAAGAAGGGAAGAAGATTTCTTTATATACTTTTTTGATCCTACCAATAAATCATGGATATCTTGCGCATAACCGTGTAAAAGATAAATCACCGGGTATCTTTTTTCCTCAGATTCATAATATCCAGGGGGAAGATAAATCATAAATTGTCTATCAACAGGAGAATTTAATGGATTTCCTTCTAAACTCTTTGAATGGATATTTTCAGTTATATATCGAGGATTGGTGACATTTTTCATATCTAATTCTTAATTTTTTACTTTGTAATTAAATATTTTAGAAATTAGAGCAAAATTTTTTAGAAATGGACGACTTAAACAAACAAGATTAATTTCTATATTCTTCGTGAGACATTTAACATGTATAAAAAAATAACACTCCAGCACATAGTCAGAATCCCTCCCACTAAGTTCGGTAGTAATATTAGAGAAGCTGCTTTCGAGATTCTTTCAGAACAATTCAATGGGCAAATTTATGAAAATATCGGATTTATAATTGCAGTAATTGATGTAATCGGCGATCCAAAAGAAGGTAAAATTTTACATGGAGACGCCTCGACTTTTCATTTAGTTGACTTCTCAGTTCTTGCATATCTCCCAAAACTTCATGAAATTGTTGATGGAACAGTAGTTGAAGCTGTAGAATTTGGAGCCTTTATAAGATTAGGTCCTTCCGACGGTCTTTGCCACGTTTCGCAAATTTGTGATGATTTTATTTCATTCGAGAATATGAACCAAAGATTTATCGGCAAAGAGTCTTCCAAGATCTTGACAGTCGATGATAAAGTTAGGGGTAGAATTATTGCCGTTTCAATGGGCACCGGACGTTCAGGGAAGTTAGGACTAACAATGCGCCAGCCGTTTCTAGGCAAGGAACAATGGATTTATGATGAAATTGAAGCCGAATCCGGTGTTGAAGAAACAGAGGAATTAGAAGATTAATATTAAAGGATATGAATGCTTATGACTAAAGAACGTGCCTGTAGAACCTGCCACCTAATAACTCACAAAACTTTTTGTCCCAAGTGCAAAACTCCAACATTGAGCGATGATTTTTCGGGTGCAGTAATAATTCTTGACCCTAAAAATTCAATCATAGCAAGGAGACTTAACTTCGATGTACCGGGTAAATATGCGCTAAGAGTTCGATGATTTATTTTTTTTTGATCCTTTTTATTCTTAATTTTTCTCTAATATTGAACAGATTTTTATCAATTTTATTTATTTCATTGATTTCATTTTATAGCAATGATCACAGCACTCATCACCTTGCATTAAGGTTTTAGTGCGAGAAAATTCAATATTTGGATTAAAACCTTCAGTAATCCCGTAATCGCTCATACAAAATAAATGATAACCCCATTCATTCCCTTGAATTTTATTTGCTACTTCTACAAAAGGACATTGGGTAACATTCATTCGATATTCTCCATTTTCCTTTTCTTTCTCCTTATTCATCGTAAATTTAAAACCATTCGATCTACCCATTTGGTTCCATAAAATATCAATTAGGGTTGGAATGTCATTTTTTTCTTGTTTTTGTGCAATTTCTTTCCATTGTTTGATTGCATCTTGCTTTGTATATTCGTCAATTAAAGATTCTATCTGATTCCCTAATTTTTCTCTTAGAAAATTCAAAATTTGTACTTTTTCTTGAAATCGTCGTTCTTGGATAAAATCGATTGTTTTTTGTAGTTCTTTAATTTTTTCTTGCATGTTCAATAGTAATAATCAAACATATTTATAGAAAGAGGTTAAACTTGGTTGAATAGGGATTTATTTCAGTTGTGAGTTTAGAAAACCTTTTCATAATTCTTTCATGGTACAAAATCAATGAACCTACAAGATTCTATTTTTACTCAAAAGTTTCCTGTTCGGTATGGGGATATTGATATTTCAGGAAATGCAAGTGTAATGAGTTTTTTTGATAACTTTCAAGAAATTGGTTTTAATCATGCTGATATATTAGCACAAAAATATAATGGAAAGAAAGAATTTTCTTTTGCAGTAGTATGGACAAAATTAAAATTAGTTATGAAAAGATTTCCGAAATGGAAAGAAACGCTTACATATTCATCTTGGATTTCTCCATTAAACCCAAACTCCAGAATTGCAGTTAGAAATTTCGAGATTAAAGATGCACAAGATAAACAAATTGGTTATGGTTATGGATCTATGGTTTTTTTTGATATGATTAAGCGGAAATCAATAGAAATACCTGAAGAATTGCTAATGTATCCAACTCATGATCATCCTATTGGAAATCATGAATTTTCAAAATTAGATGGCCTAAGTATTTATGATCATCAAATAACAATCAAGACCAGGTATACAGACTTAGATATTTATCGTCATGTGAATAATGTTCGATATATTAACTGGGTTATAGATTCCATGCCGATTGATATACTGAAAAAGAAAAAATGTTATGAAACTGAAATTCATTTTCTTAATGAAGCTCGAGATGGTTTAACAATTCATTCAAATACAAAAATTTTGGCGGAAAATGAAAAAATTACAGCAAATCATGAGTTAATTAGAGACGATGGAACATCTATTGCAAGAATTAAAACTACATGGTTGTAAATAGAGATAAAAAAGTGAAGAAGCGTATTAAAATAAAAATAAATTTTTCCCAGCGTAAACTGGATCGCTGGTCAACCGAACTCCCAACCTCCGGAGTCCAGCTTCATCTCCAGCGGATGGAATGTGAGTTAGATGCATATCACAATCTTTAAGTTCTTTTAGATGATCCATTGCAACTTTCGCTGTTGGGTTAGTAATGGCACTTATACTTAGTGCAATCATGGTTTCTTCCAAGTTCAAACTAACATTTGCAGACCTTCCAAGGCTTTCTTTCAGTTCACCTATAGATTCCATAATATTTGGGGAGAGTAGATAGATATTTTTAGGGATTTTTGCTAAAATCTTAATAGCATTTAAAATAACCGCGGAGGGCGCATGCATAAGAGGCGAATTCTTTCCTGTTACTATGATGCCATCTATTAATTGGATCGCCGCTCCTGAGAAAATTCCAGAATGCCCCTTACCCATTTCTTTTGCTTTTTCCGCAGCATTGCGAGCGGGTTGGACTACTACTCGATCGGTTGGGGTGACATTTACTTCCTCCAAAATTAGATTAATTCGGTCTGTGGTCGATTTTGGTGCGCGTCCCGCGGCATATTCAGAATGATAGCTAAAATATCTGCGTATTATTTCGGCTTGTGCGGCCTTTTGCATCATATCATCATCAATTATTGCAAATCCTACTCTATTTACCCCCATATCCGTAGGGGATTGATACATATTTCCATCCCCCATAATTTTAATTAATATCTTTTTCAGAACAGGAAAGGCAGCTACATCCCTGTTATAGTTTACGGCTGTTTCGTGGTGTGCTTCCAGGTGAAAAGGATCAATTTCGTTGTAATCTCCTAGATCCGCGGTCGCTGCTTCATACGCAATGTTTACTGGGTGTTTTAGAGGTAGATTCCAGATTGGAAATGTTTCAAATTTTGCATATCCTGCTTTAATCCCGCGCTTGTGTTCATGATAAATTTGTGATAAGCATGTCGCCATTTTTCCAGAACCTGGTCCCGGTCCCGAAACAACTACGATCGGTTTATTCGTCTTTATAAAAGTATTTGCCCCATATCCGTCCTCACTTACAATGTGATCCACGTTAGTGGGATAACCATGGATTGTTTGATGGACATATACAGGGATATTGTGCAGTTCCAAGACGCGTTTAAATTGGATTACTGAAGGATGAGATTCATATCGGGTAATCACTACTCCGCCTATTTCCAATCCCCATTCTCGTAGATCATCGATGAGTTTTAATGTTGCTTGATCATATGAGATGCCAAAATCTGCACGAATTTTCCGACGTTCTATGTCTCCGGCGTGAATACAAATAATAATGTCTAATTTATCTTTTAATTGCTGAAGCAGTTTCATTTTTACATTGGGATCATATCCCGGAAGCACTCGAGCAGCATGCATGTCAAACATTAATTTTCCACCAAATTCGAGATATAATTTATTACCAAATTGCTTGGCCCGTTCAAGAATGAATTTTGTTTGCTCTTCCAGATATTTGTGGTTATCAAAGCCCACCGAGGTTCCCATATCAGAAGATATCTCTTAAACTATAAAAATCTGCATTAATACGAAATTAATATTTTATCGAGATCAAATGAAAGCACTCTTAGAATAATTAAACAATGAATAAATGATTGAATGATGATTGTTTCTTAATGTTTATATTGCCTTGTGGCTATTAAATGGGATTTCAATTTTGAGAGCCCCTCAATCATTAATGCAGTAGTGGATTTGGTGAAAAATTTTTCCTTCGGTATAGACATTTATATACTTATATAGTTTAATATATAAATGATGGCAACAATTCCAATCAAATTAAACAAAGTTGAGGTTTCGAAAATTGATTATTTAGTTAAACTGGGTAAATATAAAAGTCGAAATCAAGCGATTCGATCATTTATAGAATCCAGCTTGCTTCAAGAATCAATAAATTTAGAAGATGATAATCTTGAAATAGAAAAAATTAAAAAAAAATTATATCAATTATGGGATTTACAACCTGATTTTAATTTGAGAACAGGAGGAAATAAATCCTTAGTCGATATGGTTTCTCAAGATAGGATGCGATAAGAGGCTTAGTATATGAGATTATATTTAGACACAAGTGCAATTCTTTCTTATTATGATAAATCAAGTGTATTTTTTGAAAATACAGTAAAGTTATTTCATTATCCTGAAATGGCATTATTTTCTGGTATGATCACGATTTTAGAAATGGAATCAGTTATTGGACGAAATATTGATTCATTTTACTTAGAAATTGACCCCAAATCAAATAAAATATATAAATCATTAAGTAATAAAGAAAAAATTCCAATAATTACCCACTATTTTATTAAAAGATTAGGGATTTCGATTGAATCTGCTTCATCTATTGAAAAATGTTATATTAATGATAAAGAATATGATATTTTTAATACTTTTAGTTTAGCTCTTAGAATTAACAGAGATATGAAATTAAGGACTCTGGATGCAATTCAGATTGCATCTGCTGTAGAAATAAAGATCTATAATAAAATTGATCTCGAGTATTTTGTCACAAATGATGGCATTATTTTAGACAGGAAAAAAGAGTTATATCAGAAATCTCATATATTGCCCATCTCAACCGATGAACTTGTAAATTTATTGGATATTTGATATTGTTCTTCATCACGGATTATGATGCGAATATTCCCCGATAATTACATAAATGTGCTAAACTTTATTCCCAGAAAACATGGAGATTAATGGTAGTGGAGACCACTGAGCCATGTGTTCAGATTTACACCGGTAATTTTATGAAAGGTGTCTCTTCATTTGGTAAAGAATGAAAAAAGCATTCAGGAATATGTTTAGAAACTCAAAAGATACCAAATGCAATTAAAATGTCTGAATTTGCAGACACTGTAATTTTAAAACCTGAACAGACATTTTATCACAAAACTATGCATACATTTTCAATTGTTGAATAAAAAATTATACGTAATTAAAATAAAAAAAGGTTTTTCCCAGCGTAAACGGGATCGCTGGTCAATCGGACCCCCAACCTTCGGAGTCCGGCTTCATCTCCAGGGGATGGAATGTGAGTTAAATGCATATCACAATCCTTAAGATCCTTTAGATGATCCATTGCTACTTTCGCAGTTGGGTTAGTAATGGCACTTATGCTTAGTGCAATCATGGTTTCCTCCAAGTTCAAACTCACATTTGCAGACCTTCCAAGGCTTTCTTTCAGGTCACCTATTGATTCCATAATGTTCGGGGAGAGTAGATAGATATTTTTAGGGATTTTAGCTAAGATTTTTATCGCATTTAAAATAACAGCGGAGGGTGCGTGCATAAGGGGTGAATTCGTTCCAGTTACTATAGTTTCATTGTTTAGTTGGATCGCAGCTCCCGAGAAAATTCCAGAATGCCCCTTTCCCTTTTCTTTCGCTTTTTCTGCAGCATCGCGAGCAGGTTGAACTATTACTCGATCGGTGGGGGAAACACCTACTTTTTCCAAAATTAAATTAATTCGGTCTGTCGTCGATTTTGGTGCGCGCCCTGCAGCATATTCAGAATGATAACTAAAATATCTACGAATTATTTCGGCTTTTGCGGCATTTTGCATCATATCATCTTCGATTATAGCAAATCCAACTCTATTTACTCCCATATCCGTAGGAGATTGATACATATTTCCATCCCCCATTAATTTAATTAGAATCTTTTTCAGAACGGGAAAGGCAGCTACATCCCTGTTATAGTTTACGGCAGTCTCATTATGTGCTTCCAAGTGAAAAGGATCAATTTCATTATAATCACCTAGATCAGCGGTTGCTGCTTCATAAGCTATATTAATTGGATGCTTCAGGGGAAGATTCCAGATTGGGAATGTTTCGAATTTTGCATATCCAGCTTTAACACCTCGCTTGTATTCATGATAAATTTGTGATAAGCATGTGGCCATTTTTCCAGAACCCGGTCCTGGCCCCGCGACAACTACAATAGGTTTCTTAGTCTCAATAAACGGATTAGCACCATAACCTTGTTCACTTACAAAGTGATCAACGTTAGTGGGATAACCATGGATTGTTTGATGTACATATACAGGAATATTATGCAGTTCCAAAACGCGTTTAAATTGTATGACGGAAGGATGAGACTCATACCGGGTAATGACCACTCCACATATTTCCAATCTCCACTCACGTAGATCATCGATGAGTTTTAATGTTGCTTGATCATAAGAAATGCCAAAATCGGCTCTGATTTTCCGACGTTCTATGTCTCCAGCGTGAATACAAATAATGATATCTAATTTATCTTTTAATTGCTGTAGCAGTTTCATTTTTACATTAGGATCATATCCTGGAAGCACACGTGCTGCATGCATGTCAAACATTAATTTTCCTCCGAATTCTAAGTATAATTTATTTCCAAATTGTTTAGCCCTTTCAAGAATGAATTTTGTCTGCTCTTCCAGATATTTTAGGTTATCAAAGCCCACGGGGATTTCCATATCAAAAAATATCTCTTAAACTATAAAAATCTGCTTTAATACGGGATTAATATAATAAATTAATATCGTAAACAAATGAAAGCGCTTTTAGAATAATCTTATTGTGTTTTCTTCATCCTTAATAAAAGTGACAAATATGTAATTCTAAATTATTCAACTAAAAGGGTGAAAGTTCTCCCAACATCCTTATATAGCCACTACTCGATTTATAATTTAGGAAAATTTTTTTGGTGATATTATGAGCAAAACAAATAAAATAATAGGTTTAGCCATCATTGGGCTAATTATTATCTCAATAACGTCCTCTTCATCAACATTTACAGTAGCAAATGTTATGGAAAGCGAAGAAGAAGAACCTGAATTTGAAATTGATACAGATCCTAATGAAATAGATGAAGATAAAAAAAGAGAGTCTGAACGCGTTGTAACCGTTGACGTTAAAATAAACACTGCGGAAATCAAATCAATCCTAAAATATTCGGATCAAAAGGATGATATTACAATAGATATTTCAGCAATAAATAACCTATACATTAAGGGACTATATAAATCACATACTCTCTTTACTCAGATAAATTTGCAATTCCAGATAACTTTTTATTCAATAATAGAGTTTGAAGATGAAAACGGGAACGGCATTTATGAACCAGACCTAGATCACGAAATTCAAGAAATGGTTTTAGATTCATGGGAAAATATTTCATATGTTAATTCAAGCGCCCATATATTTACTATAATAACCACAGATGATGTCTTCTTAGTTCGTATATTTGCTGTCGAAGGGTATACAGATGTGAATGGAACAATAATCGCACCTGCTGAGATTAAAATTGATTTTGAGTTTCATAACTTTCCTTTTAAGAATGAGACATCACTTTTAGCATTGCAGACAAAATTTCAAACAAATGCAGCTTATAATCTGAAGAACAAAACTCGAGGCGAAGACGAAGGTTATGCAGAAAATGAAGCTTCTGTTGAATTAGAAAGTAATAGTGCTGTAGGATACTTTGCTTGGGCAGAAAATGCAGTTGCTGATGGTGTTGATATTGAAGTGCTGTCCAGTCCATTTAAAGATGGTGCTTCAGGGAAGTTTATGTATTTAAATTACCCTCACGCCACTGATATAATTCATGATCCTAAGATCGGATTTGTTTCGGATATTTCAGCATTATATATTTCAGGATTTCCCTTAGTTATGGTGTTTTCAGTTATTGGAATTGCATCATTGGTTCTTTTAATTAAAAAACGGAAATTAAACTAGGATTAATTTTCACATGTGAGGTTTTTTTTTGTTTTTTTTCTTATTTTTTCCCCATTTTTATGGGAATCTATATATAGTTCATATAAATCATCGTAGTAAAGTTAGTATTTCCCAAAAAAAATAATCGTAAAGGTAGGATTAATTTAAAAAGATTGTCTAATTAAATAAATAATTATTAACATAAAGTTTTGAGTGAAAAAAGTGAATTAATTTAATGGCTGAATTCGCAGGAAAAGTTGCATTGGTTGCTGGAAATCTCGGAAAATTTAAGAATAATAAGTTTAAAATGGGTTTAAGTGGAGTAGTTGCTCAAAAACTTATAAAAGAAGGATGTAAAGTTTGCATTGTTGATACAGATTATGAAATCGCAAAAGCTTGTGCTGAAAAAATCGATAATGAAAACGTGAAAGCATTTGAGGCGGACTTATTCGTCGAATGTGAATCGGAAACTGAGGAATTTATCAATAGTCGGGGCGCTAAAAAGACAAAAGTAGTGTGGATAAAAGCTCCCGCACATGATTTAGTCCAAAAAATTATTAAAGAATTCAAAAAATTAGATATTCTGATTACAAATTTCGATAAATTTGAACAAGCACGCATAGATCAGACAGATGATGAACTTTACAATTACTTACGCGATCAAAACACCCTCCCTGTATTTCATTTGATAAGTGCTGTAAGAGATGTAATGTCGAATCAGAAAAAAAAAGATGGAACTTATGGTAAAATTGTTTTCATTACAAATATTGTTGGTAAAGCCGGATTATCGTTTGCAACTATGTATTCAGCATTTAAAGGTGCTTTAGTTGGACTAACAAAATGTTTAGCAAAAGAATTTGGAACTTTTGCAAACGTAAATTCGGTAGCGATTGGGCCTTTATCAGAAAAGAAAATGCAGGGACCAAAAGAACGTATCAAGAAAAATTACTTATTAACACAAACAGCGGTTTGCGATAAACCACTTACTTTTCAAGATATCGCACCTCTTGCAACATTCCTAGCATCTGATGATGCAGTTGCAATAAACGGTCAAGTAATGAACGTTGATGGCGGAATGTGGCTTAAATTAGAGGTATAATAAAGAAATAATTTAAAGGTAGAAAAATCATGGCAAGTTCGGTTCAAAAAAGGGAAACTTCTTTAGAAGAAAGTCAAGGTGGAATAAAATTAATGCAGGGATTATTGGTGGGGAAAATTGCAGTAATCACTGGAAGTTCGCGTGGAATAGGTAAAGGTTGCGCGCAAGTTTTTGTGGATCAAGGTGCTAAGGTAGTTATAAATGGTCGTGATGAGGGAGTTTGTCGAGAAACTTATCAAGATATAACTAAAAATGGCGGAGATGCAATTATTTGCCCAGCAGATATTACAAATAAAGATGAAGTTAATAAAATGGTTTCAGATACAATCAATGCTTTTGGACATATTGATATCGTTGTTAATAATGCTGGAACAAGTCGAGATGCGTTGATTCATAAGATGTCGGATAGTTTATTTAAATTCATCTTGGATTTAAACCTGAAAGGAACTCACTACGTAACACAAGCAATCCTTCCCGAGTTTACTAAAGAAAGCCGAAGGGATGAATTTAAAAAAATCATTAACTTCTCATCTGTAGCGGGAATTTCAGGTAATTTGGGCCAAACTAATTATGCTATGGCTAAAAGTGGAATCATTGCTTACTCAAAAGCATGCGCACGCGAATTATCTTTGGATCGAATCAATGTGAACGTGATTGCTCCTGGATTCATAGAAACACGTATGACAGCTGCCAAGGGTCCGGGAGATGAATTAGGGATGCCCCAAGCCGTAAGAAATCTTGCGATTTCTTCAATCCCATTTTCTCGGGGTGGAAGAGGTGGATTACCACAACATGTAGGGAATGTTGCATTATTTTTAGCGAGTAATTTATCTGATTGGATAACAGGTCAAACATTTACTGTTGATGGAGGTTCTTATATCTGATTCTTTTGAATCAGTTCTAATTTTTTAATATAATGATTATATCTTGAAAAAGAATAATAATAAAAATAAGTAAAAACTAAAAAAAAAAAATGTGAAATATTATGGCAAACGTAGTAAAAGAATCCAATGTAAAATTGGATGAAATGGTAAATACAAAGTTTTCACCAAGAGCATCCAGTTCATGTTCTGCTAGATTACAGATTTTGAACGAATCTAATTTGCTCTGTTTTGGAAAGAGTTGTACCGAAGAAGAACTTGCAAAATGGGAAATGCTTTGCAATGAAGACACTGTCTCAGCACAGTTAGACCACTTGGCTGGAAAAATGTATGCAAATGGTGTGGAATTCAAGAACGGAAAGTTTGAATTCTAATTTTTTATTTTTTCAATTTTTTTAATTTAATCAAAATTCACCCTATTTTTCAAAATATACACCAATTTTGCACCAATTAAGCATAATACATCCAATATTATCCAAATTAAATAATATGCTAATGAATTAATTCTCCAAGTAGGATTTTCTAACGGGATAAGTAAGTGCAATGCGTTTGTTTTAACATAATCAACACCCAAAAACCATAATTGCGAAAATCTTTGTACTGTATCTACTGTCCATGCCATTACAGTTATATTAGCTTTTTGATAGTCTTGAAATTGGTCATTTGGTAAAGTGTGGATTGTATTTTGTAAATCTGCCCCTGTTTCTATAAAATTAGGAATATCTTGAGAAGTTGATACTTTCGTCATATTCACAGTTAAATTTGAGGATAACTTGGTCATTATTTTTTCATTTAATCCTGATTCATATAATTGATTTATGAGAATATCATCATAATGTTCATAATAAGGATGATCTGCATGAGGTCTTCCTGCATCGATATCTATATAAAGATTGTAATCTCTGGTTAAATTCAAAACTTCATCTAAGGTTGGAATTTTTTCTCCTCTATATTTTTCTGCTGTTTGTAGGTCTACAAATTCATCTGCAATTGTGTTATAAGGATCATCATCTGAAAACCAAGAACCTGCATCCAATTGCCGTAATTCTGATATGTTAAACATGGTTGCATCATCATCTATTCTGTCTGGAAAAACTTCTTCGACATCTGTTGTTCTTTTCAGATTATTATCATGCATAAGAAATAAAACACCATCATAACTAATAGATACATCTACTTCCCAGCCAATTGCACCCATTTCCGAAGCCAATTGTCCAGCAATTAATGTATTTTCT
>JAUWPK010000351.1 GCA_030611625.1 Promethearchaeum sp.
CCACCCCTTGGGATACTGGTGATTGGAATTGGAAAATGGATGAAATCAGTAATGGGGATTATTGGGTGAATATTAGTCTTAATGGGTTAGATTTTGGTTATATTGATGTGATTTTGAATATCTCATTCGCACCAAATTATAATTACAATATATTACCTGTCCAATTTTATATAAAAGGTAATTACACTGAGATCCAAAATATTGAATTGACAGCCCATACTTTACAAGAAGTATCCTCCCTTAATTTTTCTCTTTATCAGCACAATCCGCAATTACAAATGACTTTTGATTTTGTTGATGTGGAAGGAGTTGTTACAACTTTAAATTTTCTTGATAATGGTTTTTTCACATACTATGCATTCGTTGATGGATCGATAGTTTCTAACTCAATTCAGTGGGACAATATATTAGGAAAAAATACCGGAAATATAACTCTTTCAGGGTTATCATCGGGAATTCATAATATTACCGTAATTACTTCTCTGTTCAATTATGAAAATGCCACATATTCATTCAATTTGACGATTAATGATGCTATTACAGAAGCTGTTATAGAATCAATTCAACAAAACTCAATTAGTGCAATTAACATAAATGGTAATTATTCAGTTTATGAATCTCATAACCTTGAAATTAGCATTATATTTAATGATACCATTAATCATGAAAGAATTATTGGAGCTTCCACAGCCTTATTACATTTTAATGGGAATAATTATTCATTTTCTTCGGAAGCTAACGGATTATATAATTGGGTAATAGATTCTAGTGATTTAATAATTGGAAGCTATAGTATTACAGTTGAATTTTCTTTGGACACCTACGAGGATATTTTTCTACCATTATTCAATATTTCAGTAATTCCTGAATTGATAATTTCTTTCGATTATAATCTACCTGAAACTATTGAAGAGGGTGAATTCGTTTATCTAACTTTTACAATTACATATCAAAATGGAACATCTGAAGTACCTTTGGCAGGTAATCAAATAAGATTGAGTACCAATAATTCTGAGTTTACTCCTATTATTAACACAACAGATTCTACAGGTAAAGCTATTTTCATGTTTCAAGTTCCAACAGGAAATTTTGATAGTTTACTATTTATTATTGAATATGACGGTTCGCAAGTAGGAATTGCTGAAAAATCAATTGAGTTTTCAATTCCGGTCACGAAACCCATTCTTCTTCCAAGTTGGGCGATCTGGGCAATGGGAATTTTGGCCCTAGCTGTTGGATCTGCTGTTCTAGTTCAAAAGAAAATCATTGCACCACGAAAACTACATTTTACAGATTTAATAATGTCATCTGCTACCATCTTCGATGATGCAATAAATCTACAACATGTTATGATAATATACAAAAAAACAGGAACAAGTATATTTTTTAAATCTTTTTCTGACGAGGTGCTTGATCCAGATTTAATTAGCGGTTTTCTAACAGCAGTTCAATCTTTTGGGAAAGAACTTAAAACTCAAAAAAGTTTGAATGAAATTGCTTATGGAGATAAGGTTTTACTCTTTTCTGATGGAGATTATATCAGGGTTACTCTTGTATTAGGGAAATCCGCTTCCCCATATATGAAAAGAAATCTTGCACATTTTATTGGAAAATTTGAAGCTCATTACCAATTAACACTACAAGTTTGGAAAGGAAGATTAAATGTTTTCCAAGAATCAACGGATTTGATTGATGAGATCTTACATACTTCAGTAATTCTTCCACATGAAATATCCATAGATTCAAAAATAGAAAGGAAGTTAAAACGTTCATTAAGTAAACAAGTTCTATCAATTGCCCGTGGGCTTGTATCGGAAGATAGGAAATTTCTATTTTTAGCCCAATTGCTAGCAGATTCTATTGAACAGACCAAAAAAGACTCTGCTGAAATTATTCTTTCAATTAATGAGATTCTTGAAAATAAAGTTCTTACTCCAATAAGAATCGAAAAACTTGAAGAAAGAGAATTAAGCGATCAGGAAATTAGAACTTTAGCAGAAAGAGTCTCAGTAGTCCCAAATAAAACCGATCAAGAAAAACAAGATTTATTAAAAGAATTGTTAGTTCTTTCTTCAGCTGAAAGAGAAGTTGTTTTAAGTTCTTTAATGCAAAGCATTACTATAACCACAGAGATGTCTGGAGAAACAATAACTGCACAGAAGTTTGAAAATATTAAAGAAGCGAAAAAGGAAATTAAAAATCTTGACAAACAAGCTAGAAGTGCACTAAAAGAACAAGATTTTGATGAAGCTATTAAATTTTATGAGATTGCTGAAATGATTTCATATCAATGGAATATGGATTCATATGGGAAAAAATATGGAGATCTTGTAATCACCACTACTGTGTATAAATATCGAACATCAATTAAAAAATCCCAAAAACAAGGGAAAAAATACGAGAAAAATAAAGATTTCAATAATGCGATAACTGAATATGGAAAATTACTTGCCTCTGCTCATAATTTATTTAAATTGGGTTTCCTAGATGTGGAAGTTTTAATTAAAGATTTCACTAGAAAGGTTGCTGAAATCAAAAAACAAACACATCAAGTTCCTTCAGCTGAAGATTTCTTGACAAAAGATCATTTATTACGCCAACAAAAAAAATTAGTATCCAAATGGAAAAAAGTTCATAAATCCCAAGATATGGTTGTAAGAAATGAACTCAGTACAAAATTGCTCCTAATCTCAAATTTCCTCTTTAAATTCGGACAAGTATCTGAATCGGCAAATATTAAGAAATATCACAACGATTTAGATGAAATAAAGAAAATAGTTGAAGAAAGTAATGAAATTTATATGCAAGAAACTGCTACACGAATTTCTGAATTAAAACTAAAAAAGCAACAATTCTTGGAATATGCTAAAGGAGCTGAAGAAAAGGAAGATTATGTTGAAGCTTTAGTTATTTATCAACAAACATTAAACACATATTGTCAAGTTGGGGATGCTGAAAATGCAATTAGATTATCCTTAAAAATTGAAGAATTGTTTCGAAAAATTCCGAACCTTGAAAAAATAATCAATGATTATAAAGCTGAATCAGCTAATTTACGAACAAGTGGCGATCACGATAACGCATTGATTAAGGAAAAATATGCTGAAACATTAGAAGACGCATTATTTATCCCTCGAGATTAATTTAAAATCTTCTACTTTTTTTTGATTTGATTATTTTTTATAAAATCCCTTTTAAACCATTAAAAATTTTTTTTAA
>JAUWPK010000352.1 GCA_030611625.1 Promethearchaeum sp.
GATGGTGACTTCATGATGACTATGCAAGAATTGCACACTGCAAAACAACTGGGTTTAAATATTGTCATCGTAATTTTAAATAACTCGGGATGGTTCGCTATTACTGACTTACAAAGAGCCGTTTTTGGAAAAGAACGAGGATACGCCACAGAATTTCGAGACTCTGAGGGAAATGTATATACTCCAAACTTCGCGGAGATTGCAAAGGGGTTTGGATGTTGGAGTAAACGTATCTCAAAGAATCATGAAATCCAAGAAGCATTAAAAGAAGCGTTTAATCAGTCAGGCCCGGCTATTATCGAAATTTTAGTAAATAGAAATCCCGAATATTCTGGAAGTCCCGCTTGGGGATGGTGGGATGTTCCGATTCCAACATACCTCAGAGAGAAGAGAAAGAAATACGAACTAGAGATTGAAAATGAAGATTTAAGGTGAGTTTTAAAACAAAAAAAAAAAAAAAAAATTTTTAAGTTGTGGATGATCCGCCCAACAACCAGTCGAACCAGCCAACATGAGCGATAATAACCACCACAATTAAGATTACAGACATTACAATTGCAGTAATCGCAGATATCTTTACTCCATTTGATTGATCTTGATAAAAGCGAATTAATCCCGCTCCACCAGAAGGCATAGCAGTATCGCTTGAACGTCTTTTCTGTCTAGCGCTTTTTTTTCTTGATGACATTTTAATTAATTTTGTTAGTTATTGAAGAAAAAAAAAGTTTGTTTTTTATCAAAAAAAAAAAATTGCACCATATAATAAATATATCAAGGACTATATTTTTCAGTTAAGAATTCTGCAGAATTAAAGGTCATTAAGTATGTCACGAATTAAAATAATACATAAATACGTAGGTTTTAGTATATTATTCTCTCTTTTATTGTTACCAATCTTATTCAATGGGAGCGCTGCGTTGAGTGAATCTCCACAATCACCTATTTCTAGCACAACTTTAGAAGATAGCTCATATGAAAATATTTACATATCACAAATGAATCGATCCTTTACGATCAAAGATAGTGCCTATATTGTTATCGAGGATAGATTTCAATTCTCAAATAATCGATCAAATTCTCTTGCCAGTATTTATATTGGATATAGCGATGAAGATATGAATTCACTTTTGTTTTATGAAGCAAAAGATGAAAATTTAGGCCCTTTATCTAGTAAACTCTTAGATGGAAAAGTTAATGGTACATACATACTTGAAATCATTTTGAATCAGCCTCTTTTACCATTTTCATCTGTGACGGTAAATCTTAAATCTGTGTTTAATGCAAATTTTACTTATTACGAACCTGAACTTTCATGGTATGCTTTGGATTGTCAAATATTACCAATTACTCCTTATGAAATAAAAGCATATACATCCGTAATCCATACTCCTGCTTCATCCTCAGAATTAGCAATTACTCCCATTATAGAGGATGATTATACTGGAGATGAATCTAATAAATTTTTCACAGGTGAAGATGTTGCACCATTTGAAAATAGGACCCGAAATTTCAGATATAGAAATTATGGCATTTCAAACTTACATATGATGAATCTGGAACGGACAATAAGAGTCAACCCTTGGGGATATATCCTCGTTTCTGAAGTACATGAAATTAAAAACTTTGCAAGGATAGAGGCACGAAATCTGATTTTTGAAGTTCCGCTCAATGCAAAAAATGTTTCAATGTCTGATAGCATAGGAGAAATAAAAGGGGTTACTGAAAACCCTGTAGCTAATGAAAATGGGAGAAAAGTAGTTACTATTAATTTAGTATTCAATAGGGTCGCTCTGCAATACAATGCCTCAATGATCTATCAATTTGTATATTTTCTCCCTTATGATGAATACATAACCAATCATTTGGGAACAAAGAATTTACTAATTGATCTATACCCAACTCACATGGAATATATAATAAAAAATGAGAAAATAAAAATTGAAATATTAGGGGCTTATTCAATTGAACGAGTGAATTTTCCAGAATCGCAATTGATTAAATCTTCAGACGGAATTATATTTGAAAGAATTAGTACCCAAATCACACCTTTTCACAGTCGATTGCTCGATATTACTTATAGAACAAGATTTGTATCTCTGTTTGGTCGCGCGACAATTTTCACATTGATGTTTATTTTAATAGGAGGATTGTATGTGGTTATGCGTAATAAAAGTAAGGAATACGAAGGAAGTGAAGAGAGTTTTATCGAACAATCTATTCCAATCAGGGAATTAACACAATTTGTAACTCTTATTGAAGAGAAAAACGCTATTTTGCTTGATATCGAAAAAGCTGATGATGATCTGAAACGAAAACGTGTTCAAAAGAAAGTATATACTAAAACCGTGAAAAATTATCAAGCGAAATTAAAAGAAATTAATGAAGAATCTGTTCCTTTCAAGAGAATTTTAATCGAATCAGGCGGTCAAGTTCAATCTATTATTCAAAAACTCGATTTTCTGGAAGCTGAAAAAATTTCCGTTAAGGATAGCCTAAGGCTTTTATCTGATCGATACAAACGAGGGAAACTACCTTCAAAAGCCGCTTATCAAAGATTATCAAATGACATGATGAAACAATTGATCTCTTCTCAAAAAAAGATTGATAGATATATAAACGAATTGCGGGCGTATATCATTTAATATATTATAAAATTTTAAAATTGCAAAATTGCAAATTTTTTTTTACTTTTGATTTTTACTTTAATCAACATGAAACTATGGCTTTTGGAAATCCTAGCTTGCCCTATCGATAAATCGTTCCCATTAGAATTAACAATATTTAAATGGGAGAATGAAGGAAATGCAGATGATAGAATTAAACATCTCATCGAAATGTATAATAAAGGACAAGTTTTACCTCCAAAAACTGAAACCCCTTTACATTTAGAAATAAGAGACGATAATATACTCTATATTAATGATTTTCTTATTTTAAAACCCACCTCCTTTGATGCATATCTGAAAGAATTGATCGAAAAACTAGAAGAACTTGAATTGGTCCATGATTTATCCCAATGGCAGGGAAAAATCGCTTTAAAGCTGTGTAGCGAAACTATTAAAGAGAACCTAAAAAAAACTTTGAAAAAAATAACCGAAAGGAACAATGCTAATCCCACTCAAGAAGATTCTGAAGAAATAATGAAAATTTATGAAACGATAATACCGGATTTAGAATTTTTAAACTTGTTCAAATATAATTTGGAAATTGATGAAG
>JAUWPK010000047.1 GCA_030611625.1 Promethearchaeum sp.
GAATTGATGTTTCAGCACAAGTTTGCAATAAAGATTTAATTTTATCAGGGTATCCGATAGGAGACACAGCTGTAAATACAATATTTAAATTTGAATCCAAACGATTGTAAAATTGCAAATCTGACTGAGTTCCCGGAGTTCCAAGTGATTCCCCAATTAATTTTGTGATAGCGTGGTTTGAACCGAGCAAGCCGATAGTGATCGACCTTTCTTCCATATCAAAAAGAATGTAGCAACTTCAATAAAATTTTCGATTCTAAAAAAAAGCATATCTCATATTAATCTCGTTTTTTTAAATATAAACCAAACAACACCCATACTTGCTATCATGATCACAATAGCCCACCAAAAAGAAAAATCTGGAAAATATTTATTGTTCATACCGAATATCCCAGCAATAAGGTTGGGAAGTAATAAAATTGCAGTTGCAAAGGTGAATCTGGCAAGAATTTTATTTAATTTACTTGATTCTGCATTAAAATACATATTCATTAAATCTGAAATGACTGATCTTAGGATATCTGATTCGTCTAATAAATGTTTAATATGATCGTCAAGTTCGGGGGGGATGAAATCATCTTTGATCAGTGGGAATTTTACACTTTTCATCCGATTTACAACTTCTCTATTTGCTTGTAGAATTTTAACAGTATCAAAGAGTGATTCTCTAACTCCTATTAATGTATTTAATATTATTTTTTTCTCAAGGGTTTGATCAGTTACAATCTTCCATTCTATATCATCAGAAACTTTTCGCCAACCATCAAGAACAACATATGTCGGATCAATTAATGTGTCAATATATCGAGTGATTAAATATGTGATCCCACCTTGAATTAACATTTGAGGATTTCGAGAGTAAAGTCGAAATAAACGATTTAATTCGACAGGAATTCCCGTATGAATAGAAATTACTACATTTTCATAAACTATCAAACCACATTGATGTTCAAATTTGCCTTCAATGTCTGTGGGGTGTTTTTCTATTGATTTAAACAGAATAAACATATAATCTCCATAGTCATCCAACCTGGGGCGACTATCTTCTATAATTTCTTCAAATGTATCTAAGCTAACATCCAAAATCGTCAATAAGTCGAGGATTTCTTGATTCTGATCATAGTCAAGAATTTCTTGAGGATCCAAATTCACATCTAAAAAACAGCATTTGCATGATTTTTTTATTACATCTGGGCTAAATTTCTCTCCTAAATCTTCTAAACTTACTTCAAATTGCTCGATCTTCGGTCGATCTTGAGCAATATCTTTTAAAATGTAATAAGCAAATTTCATGGAATTCTCCTCTCATTCAAAGCCAATATTGATTTATTTTCTATCCCTTTTAGTTTTTCTTTTTAGAATTATGAGAACATCAATTTATTAAAAGAAATTCCGATGGATTTCGCATTTTTAAGAGTAAATTTTCCGTTTATATAAATTTCATCCGTTACAAACTGAGGCATAATTTCTTCTTCCAAGAATTTTGTGTCTTTATCAAAATTTAACCGACGTGTAGCGCGCCAAATTACTAAAACTTTAATATTTTTAGGCTTATTTAGATATCCATAAATAATATGATAATTTCTCTCTTGATGTGAAAATATTTTGGAAATAATTACCGTCAATCCTAGAAGAAAATTAAAAGTTTCAATTAAATCGACATTTTTTTCTTTTAACACTCCGTTTTCAGAAATAGTTATCTTATAATTAAATGGATCATCAAAAATTTTGACATTTAGAGATATTAAACTCTTTTCACTGTCCCAATCGATTATATATTTGAGAATTTTATCAGAATCATTAACTTTTTCCTTAAGGAGAATATTCCAAAAACAATCAGAGAATTGCTCCAAGTATATAGACTTATAAAAATGATTATACCCATCAGATGGAATTGGTGATCCATCTTTCCATTTTGATGAAAACATTATTTTATGAATCCTTGGAACAAGTAATTTTTCGAAATATTCCTCTTTTTCAATTAATATATATTTTCGGTTTCCATTATCAGTACAATTAAGTTCTAAGACGGATTGAGCGGTTGTTCCGGTCCCAGCGAAGAAATCTAAAATAGTTCCTTCATTTCCAAAATACGTGACTGCTCTAATTAAATATTTGATCAGTTCAACCGGTTTAGGGTAATCAAAAGTCGAGATTTTAAATAAATTTTTTAGTTCTGAATTAGCGTCTGTGTTAGTAGGTAGAGAATTTATCTTTTTTGAAAGCAAGGTGGTTGGGGCTTTAATAATAGGTTTATCATAATGACGTTGAATTGTAGCGCGTAAAGATTTTACACTTTTAATATGGACTAACCCTCCTTTTGCAATTTCAAGATTTATTCGATCTTGAGACCATTTGAATCTGGTTTTTAATTTTAAATTTTTATTAGGAATGCCTTTTTTAACTAGAATTGGTCCATTTAGTAATTCTACTTTCAATTTTTCCTTTCCATATGAACCATTTACCAAAGTTCCAGACCATTTACCTGAATTAATTAAAATATTATTTCTATCTAAGGATCGTTCACAAACAGAATTCCCAATATTAATTAGTTCGGTTAATTTATTTAAATCTCCATACCCACCCATCAATTTAACAGGTTCATTTGTCTTTTTTGCAACAACAATATATTCTGTAACTGGGATTAATTCTTTTGATAGATACGAAGGTTGAGTTTTCTTATGCCATATTATGGTGTTTAATCTCTTTTTGAATAATTTCTCAACCAGAATTGAATAGTATGCTAATTCATTATCATCTATACTGGAAAAGAAGATCCCATCAGTTTTCAGAAGATTTTTTGCTAATATTAATCGGTTTTCCATCATGGTAAGCCATGATTCTCTTTCAAAACTATCATTATATAAAAATTTTTGACCCGTATTATACGGGGGATCAATATAAATACACTTAATTGAGTTACGAAATAATTTTAATAATATATTCATGGCTTGGAAATTTTCGCTTTTAATTAATATTCCTTGGATTGAATTGTTTAAATCTGGAAAATCAGAAATTAACTTGAATTTAAAATCCCTAGGGAAATTTTTCGTACTTACAACTAGAAACGGGGTTGATTTTAAAAATTTCATGGTTATACCTGCCCGTACCTCCTTCAAAGATTTTAGATTTAAATTTTCTCTCCATTGATTCAGTTGATCCTTATTTTCTATAATATCTAAGTAATATTTGCTTGGAATTTGCTTCAAACTAATGCCATAATTAGTATTGAATACAAATTTTTTCTTGAAAAACAGTCTTTTTTTGATTTCTTCGATTTTTACCAAAACATTTATTATTTCATTGCAGATATATTCAAAAGATTTAATAATCTTCTTTAAAAGATCAAAATCCTTATATTCTTCAAATGAATTAAGCATTAAAGGTAAAATTTGACCTTGAATATAGTTTTCCAGTTTTTTTTTCAAATATTTTCCCAAATCATTGTATATGAATCGATCAGAATCCAATTTTGAATAATATAGATCTAAATAATATGTTAGATTATCAGATTGGCTAGATTTGTGCTTTTTCTTAAGAATATTAAGAATGTATGGATCTTTTATATTTTTCAATATTATATTATAGCTGTTGTTTTTAATCGTTTTTTGAAATAGATGCTTGGAACCTTTCAACTCATCTATTAAAGGTTGCCTATATTGGAAATTTACAGTAATTAATTTTTCAGAAGGATTATATATTACAGGATTTAGGCCTTTTTCAATAATAAAAAACATTTTTTTATTATCTTTTCCTTCCTTTTTAGATTCTTTAAATGTCAGTTTAAATTCAAGTTTGAAACCATCTTCTAAATTAATGAAAAGATTCTCAAAAAATGGGTTTAATTTATAATAATATTTATCATTGATGAGTGAATGATGAGAATTTTCTATTGCTACATTTTCAGAAATAAAATCAGATTTTTGGAATTTGTGTTTATTGCTAGTCTGGAAATATTGTGAAATGAAATTAATTATATGATTCAAGAAAAATTTTTTGCTATACTGATAATTAGATTCTTTAAACTCTGAGTCAATAAGATAAGGTAGTCGTTTATCTATGAAATCTTTCAAATTTGGATATAATTTGCTGTAAAGTGCAAAATTTCTGGATGAAATCTTAATAAACTGAAAATTAAACTCTTCTCGAAATATATCCTGAAGCTGAAATAACTCGGAATTAATCATTCAAAAAAATCACATTAACACTCACATTTAAAGATTTTTGATTTTATTCAAATTTCTATTTCTATATCAAATACTTTTTCTCATACTATCAATAAATTCTTGAAGTATTTTCTCCCCTTCAGGTGTTGAAATCTTTCTTTCATGTGGAGGATAAATCATAATCAATATGTAAACGTAATGTTGTTCAAAAATTCTTATTTCTAAAATGCCGTTTGCAGTCTTAATTTTAAGAGATTCTAATGACGAAAGTTCGTATTCCGGGAGTACTTTATCAGTTATAATTAAAATCCGATTTGTACTTCCTATCAAAGATGTATCATCCAATAAAGTTTTAGACGAACATATGGGTAATCCTGTGCTTTTCTCTATAATCATCATTGCATATAATCCTAAATCGTCCTTCAGCTTATTAGATAGCTGGTTTAATTTTGAAGATTTAGGCATTAAAATTTCAAGGATTTTAGCCCATGCGCTGTAAATAGATGAATCAAATATAGAAGTTGCAAAGAACTTGATTTCGTAAGATTTTTCTTTTGTCTTGGGATTTAACTTAAAATATTCTACAAGAGATTTGTATTGATCTCCAGCATTAGTGAAAAGATCCATTTTGTGAATGAAACAAAAAATATTGCTTTGATTACGTCCAAGAAATTTTGGGCGAGAACCATATAATTTCATCATTGAGATTGTTTCGTGGAGTTGATTGCGGGCTAATTCGTAATTATTTACATCATTAGCGTCAATAATAAACAGAAGCAATGTAGCATTTTTAAAATCAACTTGAGTTGGTTTTTTTGATCCGTAATCCCATAAAATTAATTTCTGCTGAGTAGAGCCAGAGCTCGAAAGTGTTGGAAAAGAAATTTCGTGTTTTTCAATACCTCTAGTGGGCTTTATAGTTCTAGTCTCATGAGGTAACTTTCCTTCAAATATTACTTGGTAAATCGATGATTTACCCTCGCCCCCCATCAATAGCACTTTCTGAATTGGAGGAGGACCTCTAGCAAAAGAAATTTCCTTTTGTTCTGAAATTCCCAGATTTAATAATTCACGTTCTTTCAATTTTTGCTGCTTTTGAGACAAATCCAAATAACGAACTTCTAACCTTCCTAAAACTAGTTTAAATCTAATTTTTGGTAGAAAAACATTATTATCTTCAAGGAATGATTCTAGATCGTATTCAATTTCCGAGAAATCCATTGGATTTACGCTATATTTTAACTCTTTATTCTTAGTTATCCTGAACTCTAATAATTTATCATTATTAATTATGAGATCGATTTCGAAAAAACTGCCGGGAATTTTCATTCTTATATCTTCTAAATAAATTTTCTATGTTAAATTTTTTAGCCTTCTTTCAATTTTTTTTTCATTTTTGCATTTTTTCTCAATGAAATTTAATGAAATTACCAAAATAATACAAATTTTTTTTATGCTAGCCAAAAGAATTTTTAAGGAAAATTATCAATGATAACAAAAGAGAAATATCCTTAGAATCGCTTTACCAAAAAATAGTAGATTTGAATGATAAACGTTTCGAGATGTGGACGCGCGAGTCTTTTTATACCGTGATTCGAAGATTAGAATTGAAAAAATATATTTCCACCGAACTAATGAAAAAAATTCCCACTGCTAAGATGATCACAATCACAAAAGAAGCTCAGGATATGTTAAAATTTTTTGAAAGCGGACCAAATCAAGATATAAAAAAAATAAATGGAATATATGAAAAAAAAGAAAAAAAAGAAACAAAAGAAATAAAGAAAAAAGAAGAGAAAATCATAATTCAAAAAGAAATACGGGATTTAGATGAAAATGAATTCGCGGAATGCGTTCAAGAAGTAGTTTACAAAATTATTGCAGGGATGGATAAGGAATTAGAAGAATTATCTGAAAAAGAAAGTGGGAAAATCGCAAGAACGGCTTTTAGAATAGTGGAATATGTTAGAAATTATTGATATTAAAACAAAGGTTCGTCGGACACAATTAATTTTATCTCGGAAAAAGGATAGACTTGAAGGAAAATTGCTGATGTTCGCTTCTACAACCATGTTTTATGAATTTCAAAGAATTATTTAAACTAAGAAAAAAATTATATTCTCCTGAGTAAAACCAATTAAAGAAAAAAAAATAAGGAAAAAAATTATTATCTCGTTTCATAGGTATATTTTTAATCCCGATTTTAGTTTTACAGAGTATTGCTCGTTGATTTGCTGAAGTAAAGGATCCTTACCTGACATATAAACTTCTAAAATATCCCTTTCCTTTTTTCTGGCTTCAAAAATCAATCTTTGCGCTTCATCATCGTTTAATGAATTATCTGGATCGCGAATATATTCCATTGCCATATCCATTGGAGATTTTTTATAGTAATTATAAAGCTCGCTAAATTTGTTTGATCCCAATAAGTTTTTACATTTTGTTTTAAATTTAAAAAAATTAACAAATTTAAACCTAAGAAATAATTGTTTAAGTTCAATCCCACCATCCATTGATATACTCCAAAATCTTAGAGAATTAAATCTATCCAATAATGAATTATCTGCACTTCCGCATACAATTAGGGATTTGAAAAATCTCACTCACCTAAACATCTCTGGAAATAATTTTGCCAAAATTCCCGAATATCTTAAAAATCTCAAAACGATTGACATAAGTAACAATCCTTTTATTTCCCTTGAATCCTTTAAATATCTCTTTTCAAATCCTAATTTAACCATAACTAGCCGTTTAGGACCTATGGATGAGAAATATTATTCAATAAATTCTCTTAAAATCCCAAAAAAAGTGAAGGATTATTGGTACGATGGAAATTATGAAAAGATCATTCATTATTATACCCCTTCCATAAGTGAAATTGCCCAAAAATACGCTCAAGCGCCTAAATCGTTGACAAACCGTGAAATCGAACGTTTAAAAGATGAAGCTACTATAGAAGAGCGCAATATTTTAGAACTATCCTTGCCAAAAAACGATCCAATCTTAAAAATTATTAATGAAAAATTAAAAATTAATTTGAAAAACGGGTTTGAATTAATGAGATAATCATATTAAAATAGCCAAAAGAATTTTAAGGAAATCGGTATCTAGTTGATAATAGAGAAAGAAACATAACTTTTTAAAATATTAAAGTTAGAGAATATACAATAGAGTGATAATTTATATGATTAAGTTAAAAATTATAGTCGCCGGTGCCAAAGACGTCGGAAAAACATCGTTAATTCGTAGATATGTTAGCGGGAAATTTGAAATCAATACTTTGAGTACTATCGGGGTGGATTTCATGACGAAAAATATGAACGTCAATAATCAGGAGGTACACCTTTCAATTTGGGATTTTGCGGGCGAAGCTAAATTCAGAAGTCTATTTCCCGGCTACCTTTCAGGCGCATCAGGTGCCCTAATACTGTACGATATCACAAGTCGCTCTAGTTTCAATGATCTTGACGAATGGATGAATCTGATAGATTCAGCAAGCGGAAAAATTTCAAAATTACTTATTGCTTCAAAATCAGATCTAAAGGATCAAAAGGAAGTTACAGAAGAAGAAGGTAAAAATTTTCAGAACTCAAATGGAATAAATCATTTTCTCGAATGTTCAAGCAAGAGTGGGCAAAATGTTGAAAAGATTTTTCAAGTTTTAACAGAAAGTATCTTAAAATCAAGCTTGAAGAAATGCCCACATTGTGGAGAAACTATTGCAAAAGAGCTGTTCTTCTGTACATATTGTGGACGTAAACTGATCACATAGAATCTAGAGATTTTAAACATGAATTTCAAGGTAATTGATGGCCATATAGATACATTGATTGCATTAAACCATCAAGAACGAACATTTTCTCAAGGATCAAATACAGGTCATTGTGATCTACAGAGAATGAAGGAAGGTTCCGTATCTGCAGCACTTTTTGCTATTTTTCCCGCAATGACCAAAAAGCACATCATAAACGGATTGGATGAATGGTTCAAACTTGTAAACAATCCAGAAAACCACCTATATCATATAAAAAGTATAGAAGATTTTAAAAACGCTGAGAATTCCAATAAAATTGGAGCAGTTCTTCATTTTGAAGGTGCAGGTGGAATAGATAAAGATTTTGCACTATTGCGTTTGAGTTATCAATTGGGATTAAGATCAATGGGCTTAAGCTGGTCAAATGTTAATAAATTTGCAACTGGAGCCTTGTTTGATCAAAAGCAAGAAGATAGAGGATTAACTGAGAAGGGAAAAAAATTATTAATTACAGCTCAAAAAATGGGGATAACAATTGATGTGTCTCATCTAAATGATCCAAGTTTCTGGGATGCAATTGAAATAACAAATAAACCCATAATTGCTACCCATTCAAACTGCAGGTCCATTTGTAATGTTCCACGAAATTTGACTGATAAGCAAATTATTGCCATTCATGAAAAGCACGGTGCAATTGGTTTGAATTTTGGATTAAGATTTTTATCAGAGGAGCATAAACAAGCGAAATCTTCAGTTGAACTTCCTCTAGAAGTGTTTAAATCGCATATTGATCATATTGTGAACCTTACTGATATAAATACAGTTGCAATAGGGACAGATTTTGATGGAACGATGATCCCGTCAAATATTTCAGGAAGCAATGATTTCCCTAAATTCTTTGATTATTTTCTGGAAAATGGTTATAGCGAGCAAGATTTAAAGAAATTGGGTCATGAAAATCTTTTAAGAGTATTTAAAGATACTTGGATTTAGTTCTCGGAAATCATATTAAAGAAACATATTTTTTAGTAAAAATTTTTAGCACTAAACTTGTAGTTTTACTTAACTATGTTAGAAAAGTGGAAATTACTAAAAGCAAAAACAATTTTTAAGTCATTGCCGTTTAACCTTCTAAAAAAAAGTTATCAAAATCCAATTACTAAAAAGAAATTCGCAGCATTTGTTCTCGACACTCCTGATTGGGCGAATATAGTTGCAATTAATGACAAAAACGAAATACTATTGGTACGCCAATTTCGATTTGGAACGGATAAAATTGAACTGGAAATTCCAGGTGGATGTCTAGACAAAGGAGAAGACCCTAAGAAAGGAGCACAGCGGGAGTTAAAGGAGGAAACAGGTTATCACGTCGATTTCGATAATTTATCTCAAATTGGTGTTGTTGACGCTAATCCAGCTATACAAACAAACCGATGCTATACTTTTTTAGCGGAAAAAATCTCATCTTTGGGAGAACAAAACCTCGATCCTGATGAAATAATTGAATTCGAATTTGCATCTCAAGAAAAAGTGCGAAATTACATCCGTAATGGGCAGATAACTAACACCTACATAATAGCGGCTTTCCACTGGTTAGCATTACATAAAGAATTAAATTAAACTGGGAAATTCTTCAATCCATTTATAAGTTCTTTTGGATGTTTGAAAACAACTATTTTCTTTTGATCTTGTAATTTTGAAAGTGCTGAGACAATTTTCTGTCTATTTCGATTCCATAAATCAGATCATATTAATAAAACTATTCAAATTCAATTTATTTTAAAATGTATCAGCCCAGCGTTCATAATCACTTCTATTATCATTACTGATTTGGATTAACATATTTTTTCCATTATATAATGATTGAATTCTTAAATAAACATCTGATCCGATTTTTTTGGATTCCCACCAAAGAAATTTTCTCATTATGGGAATAAGAACATCCGCTGCCGATTTTTTGTCCATACCGTATTCTGAGGAAGGATTATCTACCAACCAAATTCTAAAATTCAATCCTAATGCAATACCACTTACTTTACTTTTTATAAGATACCCGAAAAACCTAGGAAAATATGCCATGAATATCTTAGCAATATGCTTGTAGGCTTCTGTATCATTTATCCAAAGACTTGATCCCTTCTTCCATAGACCTGATTTTTTTACCCTTTCCTCATAGCTTGGGTTGTCTAACACAAATTCTGCATTTTTAAGTAATTTTATTATTGAATGGGCAATGATGGCATTTGTTTCTGACTGGATTAAAGATTTCTTCAGGTTGTCATTAACTTCAATCTGTTCAAATTTAGTAATGATTGAATTTATATGCTTTTCTAAATTTAAGTCGGTGTTTTCAAAGTTTTTAATTTCTATCATCTGCTTTAGCATTGTTTGTATCTGATGTAATATTTCAAGGTTTTTGATATCCAGTTTACTTCCTTCATTAGTAATTATCCCAATATTTTCTTTATTGATTGCTTTTAATATGGCCCTCAGTTCTTGGATTGATTTCCTTTTAGTTTGCTCGATTTTTTCTTCCATGGTCATATTTCAGATCCGTTTTTCTTTAATTTATTTATTAATCAATTCTTTTAATGGTTTTGAATAATAGATAATCTAAATTTTCTTATATGATGGCTTTATAACGTGTTATCACTTATGTTTTCTGTTCATTAATCTACCGAAATTGGGGATAAGGTAATTAAATGGGAAAATCTTCAATCCATTTTTTAAGTTCTTTTGGATGTTTGAAAACAAATATTTTCTTTTCATCTTCTAATTTTGAAAGTGCAAAGATAATTTTCTGTCGACTTCGCTTTGGGAAATTCCAGATCCACTTGTAAAATTCCATATCAAATTTTTCCTTGCAACCTTCAGTAATATCTGGTCTATCTTTATTACGATTTTGGAATGAACGCTTTATTGCTCTGAATAAACATAAATATTTTGAATAATCTAAGAAAATGATCAAATCTGCAGCTTTTAACCGTATTTCTATAGTTCTACTATAATTTCCATCAATAATCCACTTAGGTTTTCTGGTTACTTCTTCTACTATGAGAGTAAACTCAGGTTTTGGTGTTTCAACCCAACCCGGTTTCCAAAACAATCGATCCAAATGAAAAAGAGGTAAATCAACTAATTTTGCAATTTGAATGGCCAGTGTTGATTTTCCAGAACCAGCTGAGCCAATTATTGCAATTCGATCCATATTGATTAACCTTATTTATAAATATATGATATATATGGGGTATGAGCGAATTGAACGCCCGACTTCTACGTTCCGAACGCAGTATCACACCAAGCTAGATCAATATCCCTTAGTTGAAATAGAGAGTATCCAGAAAATGAGTTAATAATAAAAAATAAATTTTATCATAATAAATGGCTCTGCTGACCAGATAAGTTTAAAATTTATATCTTTAATGCCCAAAGATTTAATTTTAAGAAGGGAAAATATAGGATATGAAGCCTAAAAAAATTCTTGATGGATTATACCTCGTAGGATCAGAATCACTATCAGGTTCTGGAGATTGTATGGTCTATGCACTGGGAATTGGAAAGAATCATATATGCCTTATAGATGCGGGAACACAATATGCACAGCAAATTCTTGATAATATCACCAAGACCGAGTTAAAGAATCGGGATATTTCAGATTTAATATTGACTCATTGTCACTTTGACCATATTGGAGCAGCTCATCAATTCCAACAACTGTTTCCGAAAATTAAAACATATGCTCACAGCTGGGATTTAGCAGCAATAACGGGACAACCGAATACTCAAGGATTAACGGCAGCAAATTGGTACGGACAAGAATTGGTGCCTCCGAAAATTGATTACGTGATAAAAAAGGACCCTGAAATATTGAATATGGAAGGAACTAACTTAATATGTTATCATACACCAGGCCATACACCAGGTTCGATTGCAGTGTTATATGAAAACGAGGAGGGGATGAAAGTATTGTTCGGTCAAGATATTCATGGACCTTTTATGGAGGAATTTAATTCAAACACTGATGATTGGGCAAAATCTATGAAACAACTGATAAATATTGGAGCAGATATTTTATGTGAGGGGCATTATGGTATTTTTCAGGGAAAAGAAAATGTAAAAAGATTCATTGAGGGACAATTAAGAAATAATGGATATTAATTTTTACTTTTTAAAGGCTCTGGCATCAATAAAAAGAATCCTATCATCCAAATAAACACGCTGATAAACAGAGTCCATTCCCAAATTGGAAATGAAAGCCATCTGGGATCAAAGGGTAATTTATCAAGATTAAGAGAAATTTCTGGTATTATTAATGCCCCTATAAATGAACAATTTAGAAAAAAATAAAACAATAAATAATTCCATGTTTGAGGCCATTGATTTGGAAATTTTTGTTTACGTTCAATTAAAATTATACCATCTAGGTTAAAGGCAATGATAAATCCAAAAAAAGTAGTACATCCTACAATTAAATGAGGAAGACCTAAATCTCCAGGGAAAATTCCTATTAGAGAG
>JAUWPK010000089.1 GCA_030611625.1 Promethearchaeum sp.
GTCTCTAAGAGTATTTTTGATGCAATCTATTATATTACTTCAGGTGATATGCGTCAAGCGATTAATTTGCTTCAAATGATTGTAGCACTTCATGAAGATGAAAAGTTAGACAATATTCCAATTAATCCTGATGTAGTATACGAAATATCTGGTTATTTACCCCCAAAAAAATTAAATAATTTATACAAACAATGCAAATCACTAAATTTTACTGAAACTCTAAAAATAATCAATGATCTTCAGGGGTTTTCAAGTAGGGGGTTATTTCGCCAAATAATGTCTAAAGTTTTAGATTCTAAGCTAAATTACCCTGTAAGGGAACGATTATTAACTATTATTGCTGAATATGATTATCGATTATCATTAGAAGCAGATCCTCAAATCCAAATAAATGGATTTTTTGCAAACTTAATCTCTATTTTAGGAGAGACATGATAAAAATGGACGAAAAATCTGATTCTAAAACAAATTCTCAAACAATGTATATTCCAGGAGATTTAAAATCCAGTCCATTATGGAGAATTAAATATCGGCCATTAATGCTTGAGTCAATAAAAATATTCTATCCAAAGATTTATCCTCAGCTCAAAGGATATTCTAAAGCAAGAAATATCCCCCATTTAATATTTGTTGGACCGGAAGGAAGTGGAAAAACACTTTTAGCAGAATTATTGGCTCGAGAACTACTACAATCTGAGTTCTCGATTAATTATAAACTGTTATTTGCAGATGATCCGATAGGAAAAACTGAACGTAATGAATCAAAAAAACAAGGTAGGATTTCCACTCGTAGAATTGGTTCAGGAGCAGGAACTGTCCGTAGATTTCGACCGTTTATACAAATGAGAGTCCGCCCATTTTTATCAAATAGGAAATTCGGGGATGCTCCTTTTAAAATCTTAACAATAAAAAATTTTCATAGACTCGACATTGAGCAACAGGCGTTTCGGAGATTGATGGAAAAATATTCAAATAATTGCCGAATCATTATTGTCACAAATAAAATATCTGGAATTATTGATCCGATTATTTCTCGTTGTCAACTGATTATGGTTCCTTTTTTACCTTCTCATCTTTTTAATAAACTGATTAAATCTATCTGTGATAAGGAAAAGATTGATGTAAAATTAGATACTTTAAATTATTTGAACAAAATAACTCATTTTAACATTGGAAAAGTCCTAGATATGCTACAACTTACTTATTTAACCTATAAAGCCATCAATATTGAAAATATATCCAAGATGAGGAGTAAATTGAGTAGCTCCCTAGTTAAAGATTTATTTATTCAGACTTCCAAAGGGAAATTTCCTTTAATTCGCAGAACTTTACGCGAAATCTTTAAACAAAAATCTCTATCAAAATCAGAAATTTTAATAGAATTAAGTCGAGTAGTTATAAAATTACCATTGGAGCGAAAATTGCGAGTTTTATATCTGGATCTAATTGCAACCACCGATTTTGAATCTATTGAATCTAATGATGATGAAATTCAACTTAATAAATTGCTTTCTCAAATGATGCTAATTGGAAAGGAGATATAGCACAGAGGTCTAATTATGAGTGAAAAAAAAGAGAATAATATCCCTTGGGTTGAGAAATATCGTCCTAAAACTACAAAGGATTTGATCGGGTTTGAAAAAATATCTAATAAGCTAAAGGAATTTCTTGATGAATTTTTCATTTTACAAACAAAATATCGAAACCTAAGAAAAGAAATAAAAAATATCTCAGATTCTGCCTTATTGCGAAAGAAAAAACTCCAACTAAAATCATTTCAATTAAAAATGATACGTAAGAAAGCAGTATTACTAATTGGTCCTGCTGGAGTTGGAAAAACTACTATTGCTTATGCTCTTGCAAACGATTATAATATGAGTATTATCGAACTAAATGCTTCAGATGTTAGAACTGAAGATGCTATACAAAATAAACTACATGAAACTGTAAAAAGTACAAATCTTCTATCTTTTACAAAGAAAAAATCAAGGGGAAAACTAATATTAATTGATGAAGTTGACGGGTTACACGGACAAAGCGATCGAGGTGGAGTAAAAGCACTACTTAATATTATAGCAATTTCAAAATTCCCTCTACTTCTGACATGTAATTTTCGAGATAAAAAATTAAAAGCTATATTTGATTCTGTAGAATCTATTAATGTTTCTAAAGCATCACCTAAAGATGTCGAAAAGGTTCTAAGAAAAATTTCAACATATGAAAATCTTGATATATCAGATGAACAAATCCATTATATAGCCAGTGAATCAAATGGTGATTACCGTTCTTCGATTAATGATCTCCAAGCTTTAACGCAAAGTAGCCATAGCATTGATGAAGAAACTCTTGTAAATATAAATATGAAAAGAGATACCGAAACAGAAATCCAAATATTCATGAATAAAATGTTTACTACCCAAAGAATCAAGGATGCTAAGAAAATCTTAGATGATGTTCTTGGGCCTGTAATAGATTTTCGGTCAATTCATAAATGGATTAATGAAAATTTATTATCATTTATTACAAATAAATATGATTTGTATTGTGCATTTGAAAATCTTGCACATTCCGATAGAATCTTAGGATATATAGGCCGGACCCAAGATTACACTCATTTAAGTTATTATTTTGATATTTTAGCAGGAGTTCGATTTGCAAAATCCGATAAAATACTACCAACAAATAAAAAAATAAGACCCCCTCGTTGGTTTCGCACACGAGCAGTACCAGATGATGAAATTGCTTTAAACCTTCAAAAACTTTATAGTTTACCCTTAAATTCGATTATGAAGGAAATACGCCCTAATTTAAAATTATTTCTCAAATTTCCAATCGGATTACAAGAATATCTTGCCTCTATTCTACAAGAAGATGCAAAAAAAATTCCGAAATTGATTGCAAATTAATATTTATATGGTTAAGATTATATGTTAAGACATGTCAATTTTTCAACCTACTCCCCCTGAAAGAATCATCTTTGAATTTCGTGTCAATTATGAAAGTGATGATTTTATATATTCATGTGAAGGAATATTGATTGTAACAAATCTTCGTATTCTTTATTATCTAAAGAAACCTTTTAGGAAAGAACTCGAATTAGGACTTGACTTACCTCTAAAGTCTTTAAAGGTAAGATTTAAGAAAGCTGTTTGTGAAACGCCGCATATTGTAATAAAAAAAACAAATTTGGTCATTGATCTCTATGATAATAGGCTAGTAAGTGAATGGTTGAATGGATTGATTAAGCTTGCAAAAAAAAATAAGGGATTACCTATTCCGTTTCCAGAATTGCCTCCCCCATTTGTCACCAAATCAGATCATGGCACAGTTTCGAATAATCAAAATAGCAAAAATCATTCATTAAAAAAATGCACCCATTGTGGAGTTGATATTAATCTTGAAACTCGATTCTGCACAAACTGTGGGAATCAAATTTAATAAAAAACTATTATTAAAGATGTGGTTTTTTGAATTCTGCTATTCTTTTTTTCGCTAATTTAACATATTCTGCGGAAATATCATACCCTATAAAATGTCTTCCGAGTTCAAGAGAAGCAATCGCTGTTGTTCCGCTTCCAATAAATGGATCTAAAATAACATCTCCCTTGTAAGAATAGAATTCAATTAATCTACGTGGCAATTCAACTGGAAAAGGAGCAGGATGTCCGATTTTTTTAGCAGAAGTTGTGGGGAAATTCCATATTGATTTTGACCATTCTACAAAATCTTTTTTATCTATTGTATTAATTTTTTTTCCTTTTTCGAGCTTGCTTGAAATTTTAGAGAAAACTAAAATATATTCATGCACATCTCTGAGAACTGGATTACTGGCGGAAGAAAAGGATCCCCATGCACATGAGATTCCAGCGGAAGAACCTTTGTTCCAAATGATTTCTCCACGCATAAAAAAACCAATTTCATCCATAATATTGATTATATAGGCATGAAGCGGAATATAGGGTTTTCGCCCAATATTGGCAATATTTATTGCCATTCTTCCCCCTGGAACAAGTACTCTCCACATTTCAGTAAATACGGATGAAAGTAAATCTAAATATTCTTTCAAAGTCAAATTTTCATCATAATCCTTTGTAACATTGTAAGGGGGAGAGGTTATAACTAGAGAAATCGAATTATCGGGAATAATACTTAGATCTCTACTATCTCCCAAAATAATATTATCTAAAACCTTGGATGGAATTTTATTTGAATTATCAATATAATTTGCTGCTATTGGTTTAACTATTCCACTATATACATTAGAATTATAGAAATGGGATGAATCATGACTTTCCCTTTTTGTTACTCCAAATGAACTAGTTTTGGAGCTTTTCCGGGATGTTTTCTTTTTGTTCACCATAATTATTTCCCTTTTTTCTTTCTATATATATCGCTAGAAATAGCACTAATATGCCAACTACTGTGATTATTGCGGATGCAAGAAACCCAAATTGATAAGCCTCATTTTCTGGCATACCATCTGCCATTAGTCGATCTATTAGTGGACCAATAATAAAAGTCGACCCCACTCCCCACGATAGGAAGAAACTTGCATTATAAATCCCAAATAATCGCCCTCGTCTTTCCTGAGGAATTAATAAAGATGCTAATGCATAAGATGATGTCATTACTAAAACATCAACAGCACCCCAGATAAATCTTCCAACATATATATATTCTATTTCAAATACAAGACCAAAAATAATTAAGTAAACAGTAGCAAAAAAGGAGCTTATTACTAAAATTTTCCTAAGCCCAATTTTTTTAGTTAATTTTCCAGCAATAAGACCTATCAGAATTGTAGCAATTCCTCTGGTGTTTAAGATGTAACTTATTGTTTTGGTATCTGCATTAAATCCTGATTCTAGTTCCAAATATTGGCTAAAAATTATTGCAATTGAATTTCTGCCTGCATTTATTATGAAAAGAGCAGCTATAAAAGATAGAAATACAGCATAAGAAAATTCCGGTGAATTTTTCGACTTTCCGGAACTTAAATTATTTTTAATTTCTGGATCGTTCCAAGATCTTTTTGCTCCCCCTTCAGGCACAAGAAAAAGAATAGGAAAAATTGAAGTAATCATAATTGCAGAAGCAATAAAAAATAAGGTGCCTTCTTTAAACCCATACCCATCAGATATAAATTCAAGTCCGTTTCCATCATAGAAAACTCCTCCGATTAAAACACCTACTATTTGTCCAATTCCTCCTAAACTTGTCAATCCTCCCATTACTTTACTTCTCTTTTTTGGAGGATAAACATCACTAACTAATGAAGACCATGCTATGTTTGACATAGACCAGAAAAACTCAATAATTGATAGCCCTCCGATAATAAAATAGCCCGCCCATTGAGGATTTGAAAAAAGAATATGAACTCTCCATACTATTAAGAGTCCAATTCCAGCTGACAGTTCTCCAACAACTATGAATATCCTTCTTTTCTGAATTCTATCTGATAACGGACCCCATACAAAATTTTGACCAATGACACTTAATATCATTGGAATTGTGCCATAAAGAGTTGTGGCAGTTACAGATAATTCGAGGACCACTCTTAAATATAATGATAGCCAAGTGTAAAATAACCCTCGTCGAAAAAAAGCGAGTATTTGAAACGAAGATAGCCCAAGAAAGATACGTTGTAACACGTTTTTGTTTGAATTTAGATCATTACCCATTATTTCATTAAAATTTTAATTGTTTAATTCTTTTTGTACGTGCTTACTATGAAAAATTCTACCTATGCTGCGATTTTAATGAAAGTAGCTCCCCCAAAAACAATGGGTGGAGCAGATTATTACCAATTGGGGTTTAAAACAGCGAGTGGGAAAAGAATACTGGTCATATTAGGCGTCTATATGATGGGTTGGAGTGGCAACTTAAGTAAATCAAAAATTTATTATTATCACGATGCAGGAAAAAGACTGATTAAAACTTCCATGAAAAATCCAGAGCATTTTATTGGCCAACAATTCAAAATTACTGGGTTTTTGCAGACAATAAATAAAAAGGAAGAGAAATATCGAATTTTCCCACTTGAGCGACTTGTTTTTTATCCTAAATAAAATGAATTACAAATTGTGAATAGACCAATATAACATTTATATAGATTTACTGCAAGAAAAACATAATGACCACTTCAACCTATTTTATGATTGGATTTTTCACTTTTTTTGTAATTCACCTCATCGGAGAATCTCTTATAATAAAAAATAAGGATAATAAAAATGGATTGCTGATCCGATATATTAGTAAACCACTTTTGATGCCTTTACTAGCATGTTTCTATATTTTTGATAATTCAAGTCTCGATTGGTGGGTTATCTTAGGAATTGCAGGAGGTTTTATTGGTGATGTTTGCCTAATGATTCCAGATCCAAAAAAAACCAAACGTTTTTTTAAATTTGGTCTGATTTCATTTCTACTTGGGCATTTTTTCTACATAATTGCGCTTATTTTAATGACTGATTTTTCAAATTATCAATGGTGGAGTATTCTATTTTCAATTCCGTATATTTTAATAGGAGTTATTGTCTACCCTCGATTAATAAAACACACTGGAAAAATGAAGATCCCAGTAACCGTTTACCTAATTGTTATAATATTAATGGGCGTTAGCACTCCGTTGCTTTGGGGTAATAATGAGCCGATAGGTGTTATTTTATTGATGATGGGTGCATTAGTATTTATTATTTCTGACACAATAAATGCGTTTAATAAATTTGCCAAAGAAATTCCTTATGAACGCCTTTATACTATGACAACTTATCTATTAGGGCAATTTTTACTGGTATTGGGTTTCTTATATGCAATTTAATCTTATTTGATGGATATCTTGACATGGTGGATTACATCTTGCAATGTTTATTAGTATGTTTAATCTAAAGGATGATTGATCTAAAAATGGATATTCTTTTCTATTAGAAAATTATGAAGAAAATAGAAACTAAAGATTGAAATAAAATATCGTTCCCGATTTATATTTAGATGGCAAAAAATTCTAATGCAATTGAATTTTAATAATTTCATATAAAATAGAAGTGAAATCTATGAGAGAAATCATATTAATTCAACATTGCCAATCGGAACATCACATAAATGAAATGTCAGGAGGATGGACGGATACTCCACTTACTAAATTAGGGAAAAAACAAGCAAATCTCATCGGTCTAAGATTAAAAAGGGAATTAAAAGGAAAAGAATTTGTACTTTATTCTTCAGACTTAAAAAGAGCTTGGCAAACTGCAGAAATTATTGGAGATCATTTGAATTTAAATATAATTCCTGAAAAAAACCTGCGGGAAATAAATACGGGAGTCGCAGCAGGAAAAACCAAAAAATGGGCTAATTCAAATAGAAATCCCAGAAAAAATAATAAATTTGATTTTGATTATCAAGAATTTCAAAATGGTGAGACTTGGAGGCAATTTTCAAATAGAGCAGGCTCTTGCATGGAAAAAATAGTAGAATCAGAACAAAAGAATTTAATTATTGTCACCCATGGTGGAACTTTAGGTTTTATAATAGCTTGGTGGATGAATTTTGAAATTCATATGCATTCTAAATCTTATTTTTCAGCTTCACCAGCAAGTATATCATTACTACAAGAAACTAATGATAAACGGCATATTTTAAGAAAATTAAATGATACAGCACATCTAACTGAACTTAAACCATAAATGGATTAGAATAAAAATCAAACAAAAAAAAATGGTAAAAAATTACAACAAGATCTTAATTATTCCTTTTTTCTATACCTACCAATCGCAAAAACAAACACGCCAATAGCAGCCATTACTAATCCACCAATTAATTGAAGAGAATTGTACATATAAACATTTACGTTGTCAATTATATGAGTTGGTGCCACAATAAAGGTTTGCAGAGATAAAATCAGCCCTGGAATTATCAATACTGCGGATATATTCGCGGATGCTGAACCAACTTCTTCATTATCTTCAGTTAATGCTTTTTCAAATGCAGGTAAGAAAAGCAAGATTAAGATGATAAGATAGATAAAAGTTCTCAGAAAAGATGGTGTTCCAAAATTTAATATCAATGTTGGAATTAAACCACTTATAAACCCAATACCACTCATAATAATGGCGGTCATATAAGCCCATTCTTTTTTCTTAACTATTGCCCAAATTACAACTCCCGAACCTATTCCAGCAACAAAAGATAGAAAGGTTGTGATATACCAAAGCCATTGCAGTTGGTTTATGATATAAAGCGAGCTAGTCGGATCGTCCGTAGGGTTAAAGGTCGAGCATGTTGACCCATACGCACTGATAATACCTATTATTGCGGCTATTGCCTCCATTATAATTATCGTTTTTTTTTTTCCAGCCATTCATTTCAACTCCGTATAAAAAAAAAGCACTGAAATATATTTCAAAAAATGCTAAATTTATCTTGATTTTTTATGTTTAAAAGCATTTCTCCTTTTTCCTGACTAGAAAGCGTGATAATCCCAATCAAATTCAAATATATTTATAAAATAATGCTTATCGGTAAAGTAAGTTATATAAAAGTTGAATCTTTTTTGTCTGAAAAAGCGTAGAAAAAGTGGTTGAAAATTTTAAAGGAAAAGATGGAAATGAAAAAAGGTGGAAATGAAAAAAGGTGATTAAAATGAAAATTGTAATTATGATAAGTTGGTTAGTGCCTGTAAAATTTTTTCAAGTCCCTGCACCTTACTCTTAGCGTAACTTCCGTAATATGTGCCAATTTTGCTATTTCATTTTGTGTTCTTGGTTGTTTGTGCATATGAGATGTAATATAAATTGCAGCGGCCGCTAATCCTTTTGGGTCCTTTCCTTCGATTAATAGTCCATGATGTTTTGCAAATTTTAATAATCTCATTGCATTTTGTCTAACATTCATTGGCAAATTTAATTCTTCCCCAAATTTATCGACATATTTAATCGGGCCTAAATGCATTACTTTTATATTCATGCCTGGGAGGATTTTCATTAAAAGCAATCTATAACACTTAACGACATTTTTTTTGGGCGTATCCATCGCAACCAGAATTTCTTCGACTACTCGTGGAATGCCATGAATTTTAAGGCTTGCAAAGATAGATGCTGCCATTAAGATATCAATACTGCGGCCCATCGTTAATTTCGCCTTTACCGCATTTTGATAAATCTGTATTGCGTCTTTTATTACGGTATCTGGGATTCCCAAACGCTCCTGGAGCCTTTGAAAATTTGGTAATGCAATCCACAGGTTACGTTCATAGCTGCTTGTTAGAGATCGATGAATTTTGCCTAAGCGATTGAATTTAATTTGTTCTTCGACAGGTATTAAAGATCCCTTTGAATCTGTGTTTCCCCTGATTATTGTTCTCGGACCGATTGGAGAGTAAACTGGTTCATTTCTTTTTCTTTTATTTCGTTCTTCTTGTGTAAACGCTCTTCGCGGTGAATTATCAAAAATTCGCTCGAAAACCACGCCACAATTTAAGCATACATTATAACCTTCACGTTTTCCAATATTTGGTCTTGGACAACATTTCTCAAGTTTGATCAATTCTTTTCGTTTGAATACTTGCATAAATATACCCCCCAAAAAATCAGTTTTGTTTGTTATCCTAATTTGGAAATTATAAGAATATAAATATACTGTATTAGAAAGTTTCCAGAAAAAAGTTATAATTATTTTAAAGTCGGTTTGTGGGCAAAGATTTCGTTAAATTAAATAAAATACATATTAATATCGCAACATTTTCGAAAAATTGAATAGTTTTTTTATTTTTCCTAATTTTTGTAATATATAAAGAAATTGTAGGTATATTTTGATTGAAAAAAATAAAAATTGCTGTTCTCTGTGTAGGTAATATTTGTCGAAGCCCAGTTGGAGAATATTTATTAAGAGAATATGCTAAAAAGAGTGAAAATCAAGATATTCAATCAATTATTTTTGATAGCGCAGGCTTACATGGTGGATTTTTAGAACTGGCTGAATCCTCAAAAGATTATCTCGAGAAAAAAGGAATTGATCCTAAAGGGTTTAAATCAAAAGGAATATCGAGGGATTACTTAGATCAATTTGATAAAATTTGGATTATGGCTTCATGGCATCGAAAATATATACTAGACCATTATTACGCAGAATTATCTTGGAGAGAAAGGCGAAAATTTAAATCCAAAATGAAAACACTGGTTGAAGTAAGCGGTGAAGGATCGGGAGATGTCACAGATCCTTATGGATTACCATCTAAGGAATATCTTGAAATTCTAATACATA
>JAUWPK010000181.1 GCA_030611625.1 Promethearchaeum sp.
GAACACACTGAAAGATTAGACAAAGCCCTTCAACAAGGAAATGGTGTAATTGTTCCCATTCTCCATATTGGTCAATTTTTGCATTCTCCTAACATGATGGTCCAATATCCTTATAAAAAAATTAAAATTGGGTTTATAGTCAGCATTTCTAACATGGTGATGTATGAAAATGCAAATCGGAAACATTTTGATAATTTGTATGCATTTGCTTCTACAAAATTTTCCCTTCTTTCTCAAAAACTTGAATCTCATCTAAAAGGGAATAATTTATACTTAGCATATCATGATTATTCCACTGTTAAGCAATTACGCACACCTTTTATTCATGGAAAATTTCCATATTTAATTCATTCTGCACAAAGTTATATCTCATTACATAAAAAAACTGGAGCGGTGATTTTACCTGCAATAAGCCACCCAGATGGGGTTTTTGGAAAAACTAAATTGGAGTTCTTGGATAATACATCAATCATGGAAACATCTAAGAAATATTGGAATGAATCCAATGAAGAATTTCATGGTCGTTTATCAACTGAACTAAATCGAATAATGTATCCTTATAATCGAAAGTATGCCCATATGTGGGAAGAAATAATGCGTATGGCTGTATTGCGCTGTGCTGATAAAGTAGAATTTCCTGAAAAATGTACCATTCACAAATTCTTAGAAGAAATTCAACAAAAGATGCTTAATGTTCTAGAAGGTAGTTATGAGCCCGATCGACCTGATAATCAATTAAAAATCTTGATTAAGGAATATTTTCCGCCAATCATAAATTCCGTACAAAATCCGGATAATATTTTACGTGCCCATAAAACATTTATCAATCTTTCTCTTATGAGTGGAATTTCCGAATTACTTAAACTTTGTTCAGTAGCCCAAAAGGAATTAAAATTGAAAGGAGAATTACAATCTTCTAAATTAATTCAAGGATTCAGCTCAAAAATTAAACATTACCATTCTTAAAAATGTATGAAAAAATTTCTCTTTTTTATTTTCTTTCACTTGGTTTTTCTATTTTCTTTCGCTTGGGGCTTTTTCAACGATTTCGACATCTCGGGCTTCAGGACCCTTCTTTCCATCAACTAAATTAAAAATTACTTTGTCTCCTTCGAAAAGAGATTTGTATTGATCTTCACTTTCGTCTTGGATTGCAGTATAATGAACAAAAATATCATTTTCACCTTCAGAATCTTCTGGTGTTATAAAACCATACCCTTTCCTAGAATTGAACCATTTTACAGTTCCTTTTTTCTTATTTTCAGACATAAAATCCACACTTACAAAAATTTAAAGTTACTTTTAAAAACGTACTTTGGTTATTAATTCTTTAGTTCTTTTCAAAAACGCTAATAGTAAATAAATGTAGTAAAAATGAAAAAATTGAAAAAAATAGAAAATTATTCCGATTTAATTTTCCTTTTCCGATAAGTTTCCGATTAGAGTAAGGAGCAGTGCATCCCCTGATTTCTTATAAAATCTTTGAACGCTTTTCAATATATCTTTTTGCATTATTGGATTATTTACCCAAATATCTCTAATGGCCAATATTGCTTTTTGTTTAATAGGGCCTTCGCTCCTCCGCAGGAAGATGTATATAATTTGAAGTAAATCTTTGACCCTCTTTGGACATTTTTCAATAGATTCTTTTAGATTCGAGGCAAGAATTGATTGAATTTCAAAATCTGAATCCAATGATAGTTTTTGTAGTGTCTGAAAAATTGAAATATTTTCTTGAAAAACCAACGGTTTAGCAAAGATTATTTTGAATAAATTTTCACAGATATCTCGTCTCACTTCGGGATTTCGATTGGTTGCCAGTTTCAAAAACATTTCCAGCAGAAATTGGAAAGTTTTTTGATCTTTAAGATAGATTTCAGTAAATATCGACAAACTCTGAGAACGAATTTCCTTGGATGATGATGTAGCTAGTTTTGATAAGCTTGGAAGTAAAGGATCTATATTAATTGCGCTTGATTCTGTTTCATATAACGAGATAATTTTACGAATCAACATGTTATTTACTTCTGTTAATGGGCTATTGGCAAAATGGCGGAACAAACGTAATTCCTGAATATTATTTCCATATATTGATTCGAATCTTTGGGATTCACTTTGTGGTTTTGTTATAGAAATATCTGAGATTTTAAAATCAATTAATTGGAAAAATGTCTCAACCGCAATTGTAGCAATGGAAGGAACTGGGTCTAATCCGATAGCTTTAATTGCAGTTAAGCAAACCTTGAGATCTGGATGTATCAAAGTGATAGTTGGTAAATGCTCAACTATCGCTTCTTTAACTACTAAAGGTGCATTAGGATTGTAAGGTTCTAAAATGGTTTTATATATTAAACTTTTCAACTTTTTTAATTCTTTTTTCTTGGATTTTGTTGAGGTTACTGGAAATATTCGAATAATATTACCTAATGCTCTAATTGCTTCTGCTTTAACTAAGGGATCTTTCGATTTCACTTGATTTGACAGTACATTTATTGTATCTGCATCTTCAATTTGAATCGGAAGGGAAATTAAAGCTTTCATTGCTGTAATTTTAATATTGGGACTTTTTGAATTTGAAATAGTCTGTAAAAGAAGTCCTCTTATTAATTTATCTTGCTCGCTAACTTCTATAATTAGGTATAAAGCTTTTGAAACACCTTGATATATGTTTTCATCTGTGGAATTCATATTAGATAGCAAAAATGGTTTGAAACAAGTTTCAAATGGATTGGTTTTTATAGATTTAAATTCAGTAAGATTCTTCATTTTCATTGATTTGAAATAGAGTTCATGATTTTCAGCAATAATTGTTGACATTCCCATTAACAGAATTCTTTTTAGATTGTTGTCTTTTAATTCTCTTTGTTTACATAATGCTGTATAAATCTCGAAATATTGTTTGTGGAATTCTTTTTTGTAATTATAAACTTCATAGAGAAATTCTGCAATAATTTTCTGAGTTAGAGGTTCAACAATAAACACATCTCTCTCTAAATCTTTAAGTAAATCTTCTAAAGATATAATTTTCCCATGATCTCTAATTCCCTTCAATTCATCTAAGACAACTTTACACTTGAATTCGATTTTTTTTGCTGCTGCGATTTCCCGTCCTTTTTCTAAATTTTCATCGATAAAGGGCATTATCTGATCATAATATTTTGGCGAGAAATATAGGATCTCATAAAGAAGTGCAATTGTAGCTCCAATTAAAGAGATAGATTCAACACCCTTCTGAAAACCAAAAATTCTGGATTTGTCTTCTTGAAGTTCTAACATATCATGAATGCTTAGTTCTTTTTCCTCAGTAAAATTTTGTTTTAGCAGAATTTCAATCAATTGCAGCTCATCGATATAAGGAATCATTTTTTCAGATATTGATGCCAAAATATTCATCAAATCTATTCGAATTTGGATGCTAAGTGGACTTGTGAGTAAGGCTGCAATATCTCCTAAAATATATTGTGGATCTCCTTCACCTATAAACCTAAATACTTGATGTCGAATTTCTACATGAGGATCTACTAATAAAATACTAAAAAGATGCTGGAACCTTTCATCTTTTGTAATATCTGCCCTTATTTTTGTAATCACAATCATAGATGATAGAATTGCTTTTTTTACATTTAGATCATCAGAATGAACGAGTTTTCTAAAAAATGGAAAAATACGCTCAAAAAACACCTGTGATTCAATTGTTGATGATATACTACCCAAAGAAACAGCTGCATCTTCTACAATTCGTGGATTCGGATGATTTAAATAAATCTCTAAATAATCAAATAATGAATTTAACCAGGAGGGTTGAACAATTGCAAATTTTACCAAAGCTCCAATTCTTTGTCTTATTATTTCAGGTGAAATCGCTGTCATAATATTAAATTCTGTCATTACGTCAGGAATATGCGATTGTTCTTTGCTTGCTAATGAAGAAAAGACATCGATAGTTTTAGCAATAATTTCTACATTTGAATGATGGATCAATTTGGATAATTCGGGTTGTAAATTTGAATATTCTACTTGAAAGTTTGTTAAACATCTTCCGATAACTGTTAAACTTCCATAGATTAAATTCTCATTTTCGTGCATTAGAAGAGGTTGAATTAAATTTGAAGTTAGACTGTGATTTCTTTGATCTACTTCAGCAATAAAATCAAATAAACTCTCTGCTCCTCCGATGGAAAGTTTGGAAGCTACAATTTCCTTTAATAAAATGCGAGTATGGATCATATTTTGTCTTGATATTTTCTCTAGAACTTTGATTGCATTTTTATTTTTTATTTTATCATCTGATTTTAACAGTTTTTTCAAAGATGAAAGAAGCGAATCTTGGTGAAGTTTACTTATAATCTCTCCTTGATGTTTAGAAATTATTCCAGAAATAGCTGGATCATCAATAATAAGAATCTCCATAATATCTGCTATACTTTTCGATGATTCTTTTGAAAGAACGTCTTTTAATTGAATATAATTAATAACTGATTGCGCAACCATTAATCTGGTTTCTGAATTCTTGTCTTTTGAGTATTTCTGTATGATTTCAAAATCATTTTCTAAAATTGCTTTGTTTAAAACCCATTCATCAGCTTGATTTTTAATTTCTTTCTTTCTAAATAGGAAATTGAATAAGAAGATTATATCCAAGGTTTTCACTAATAATATTGCTGTTGAAAAAATGCGAACAAAAATTTCTTGATCACGGGCTATTTGTTTTGGAGTTACCCCTGGAGCTGGTGATAAATGTAAATTTAATCCAAGATTGTTTAAGAATTCACTTGGAAATGTATATGGGTATTTTACCATAGCATCAACAAAAATGGAAAATGCTATACCACAGATAATGTACGCTGCGAATAATACCATTTTTGGTGAGTTCAATGGTTCTTTACTAATGAATTTCGCATAAAATCCAAGCAAACCAAAGAAACATGTTGTTATAATAAATAGGAGAAATTCAATTGGAACTATTGCAAGAAATAGGCGGAGGGAGTCGAATGTTTCTGATGAAATTAAATCTCTATTATACAAAAAACCAATTAAGCGTGGAATAAAATCTCCTTGAGCATCAATTGGATTTGATGCAGGATCCGGAAAATTTCCCCATAAAATAGGGACAAATTGGATAAATGCCCACACCGTGTTAAAAATTGTAAGGATTGCAATCCAATACCAGAACCCAGTTTTTTTATCTTTTTTTCTATTTACTCGTCGACCTCTGAAGAATGAATGGGCTGCTCCTATTTTTGAATAATACGATAGATAAAACATTGGGCCCAGAAGGATCCAGACTAAAAAGATCAGCCCAATTACCCATCCTGCACTTAAGTATGGTGGTATATCCCAAAATTCTAACGCAACGTAAGATGTAATAGCAGGTGGCAAAATTACAATGACTAAGTATAATAAAATTGCAACAAAATAGCTTATGGGTGGTGTTGTGCGATCAATAATTTTTGATTCAATCCACTGTTGGATTTCCATATTTCCATCTTCCCCAGGCGTAGCCAGGACAAGGTATTCATAAAGAGGATAGAAAAGTGAAAATCCGGCAATTATTGCTGCGGTAATAGGAATAAAATGTGGAAACTCAAATGCTTTAATTGTACCTGTTGCCCACGCTAAATCAGATCCAATATCTCTGTTGATTGCCAATGAGGTATTAATAGCTAGAGATGATGATATTATTGCTAAAACAAAAACTATGGCTAAACTAACCATTAGCGAGAATGTTACAGCGCTAAGAAAATTTTTCATTTTTTGGATGAAGGTGTAACGGGGAGCAGTTTTTAGTTCGGCCCGAATATATTTCATCATTCTGATAAAAATGAGCATACCTATAATAGAAAATAAGATAGTAAGTCCATAATTCATGTAATCATAAAGATTTAAATTTGGAATTTGTAATGGTAGACTAAAATATTGAATATTAAAATTTAGTAGTTTCATATTATTATTTTCAATTAACTAACTTAAATCAATTGATATTTTGAATCTTAAATCAATCCAATTCAAACTTATTTCCCATAACTTTTTTGCTAAAATTTCATCCTTAGATCTTTTTGAGGGATTTCTAATTTTTCCCTTTACAAAATACTCTCCAGAAATAGAAGACAATTTTTCAGATACTGCCAGTTTCGTTATATGCTTTGCAGCTTTTTCACTCGATATTCCAATTGTATTTTTAAGAAATTTAAATGCTTTTTCTTGAAATCCATTGTGTTGTTGACAAATATTTGTTTTAACTATTCCTGGATGTATTGTATTTACGGTTATTGGATAATTTATTAATTTTTTAGCCAAATATTTAGTAAATAAAACAATAGCAAGTTTTGATTGTTGATATGCTCTTAAACCAAAGAAATTTTGAGTGAGCTGTAAATCATCAAAATGGATCTTTCCATACCTATGAGCAGAAGACGTTAAATTTAATATACGAGCATGTTGACTTGATTTCAATGATTTAAGTAATAAATTGGTTAAAAGAAAAGGACAGAGATAGTTGAGGGCAAAAGTCAACTCTAAACCATCCTCTGTTTCTATTCTTTCTGAAAAAAAACCTCCTACATTGTTGATTAAAATATCTAAATGATTGTATTTTCCTTTAAATCTATCAGCAAGATCAATTATATTCGCTTGAATAGAGAGGTCAGCTTGCATGTATTCAATTTTTGAATTTTTAGTTCTCTGAATTATATCAGAGACTGTTTTTTTCCCTTTATCAAGATTTCTTCCGATTAAAATGAGAATCGCACCTTTTTCAGCGAAATGAAAAGCAGTTGATTTCCCAATGCCATCAGTTGCCCCAGTAATCAAACAGATTTTATCTTTTAATGGTTTTTCTTCCATAATTATAGTATTTCTAATTTTTGATCATACTCTATATATTGCGTGATTATATTCTACATATTAAACTACATATATAAATATTTTTATTCGGAATTCTTTTAGGTTTATGAAAAAATAATAAAAATTTGCAGTGTTTATTCACAAAGCAAAGCAAATAGATACGCCTTATGAGGATTTAGTTTATAAAATCTATAGATTTATATTAATTTGATTTTAATTTACTGTTTTTAAAAACTTGAAGTGCCCTATTAGCATCTTTTAGGTAATATGTGATCTTACTTTTATTTTTTCATTTATTTTTTTATAAGCTTAAATGAAAATGTAAAATAAAATTACCAAAATAATTGTGGTACTTCCAAGTATGTAGCAAATTTTATCAAATGAAAGTTTTCGGGCAAGTTTAAGTAGACCACTCATCATAAAGAATGATATAACTGCAACAATAATCATCAATCCCATGTATTCCCATCCCAATGTCATTGCAGTACTTTCGAATATGAAATCAAATAGAATTGCCCCAATTACGGCAGGTAAGGAAATAATGAAACTCATACGAAAAGCGTCTTCTCTTTTAAAACCCCTTAAGATTAAGAATGTAACCGTGGTACCACTGCGCGATATCCCTGGTAGAATCGCAAAACCTTGACAAGCCCCTAAGACAAATTCATCCAATAGAGTACGTTCATTCATGGATAATTTATCGGTAGCATTTAATTTTCCAAAACGCAGTAGT
>JAUWPK010000363.1 GCA_030611625.1 Promethearchaeum sp.
GTACACGACTTTGTTGGCCAGCCCCTATCCCGAGTGTGTAAATTCCAGTATCGTATTCTTTTACAAAAGCAGCTGAATTCGATTTTGCCCATTTACTAACTCGATAAGCAAATATAAGTGCTTCTTTTTCACGATCAGATACAGTGCGTTTTGTTTTAAGATCCCATGATTTGATTAAAGGTCCCCAGTCATACTCTTGAATTAACGCTCCACCTATAACACCACGCAATTCTGGATTCATGTAAATTTCTTGTCTTTTAGATAATAAATCCCCAAATTTAACAATACGAATATTTTTTTTACTTTCAAATATCTCTAGTGCTTCATCATCGAAGTCAGGTGCCAGAAGAACTTCAATAAAGACTTTCTTTTCATTAATCAAAAATTCTGCCACATTTTTAGAAATTTTCTGGTTAAATCCCCAAATTCCACCAAATGCAGATAATGGATCCGTAGAAAATGCGCGTTTACATGCTTCTAACTGGGATTCATAATCAACCGCTATGCCATTTGGAGTTGTATGCTTAAATATTGTGCAAATATGATGGTTATCATGGTCTTGATGAAAATCTGATAAAGTTTGAATGCAAGAATCAATATCTAGCCAGTTATTAAACGAAATAGCTTTCCCGTGCAATTGCTTCAAATCTTGAAGACCAGAATTTGAAAAAATATCTTGGTAGTAAGCAGCTTTTTGTTCCCAATTTTCTCCGTATCTGCAGACTTGAACTTTTTCATAGAGTTTAAGGATCAAACTTGGAAAATTCTCAGAGATTTCTTTAGTTTCTCCATATAATTTTGATTGCTTCTCCAATAAATAGTTTGAAATAGTTGCATCATAAAGCGACATTGTTGTAAATACGTCTTGGGCTAAATTCATTCTAGTTTTCAAAGAAACACCCCTATTATTCGCGCGCATTTCCTCTAAAATGCTATCATAAAACTTAGGATTAGAGATTGCTGTAACATATGGAAACGACTTAGCCGCAGCGCGAATTTGGGTTGGACCGCCAATATCAATCATCTCAATTGCTTCTTCAAGACTGGTTTCAGCCTTCGCAATTACTTCTTTAAAAGGGTAGAGATTACAAACAATTAAATCAATTGGTGAAATCCCATTTTTCTTTGCCTCTTCTATATCTTTTGGATTATCTCTACGCATAAGAATTCCACCATGAATGCGAGGATGTAAAGTTTTTACTCTTCCATCAAACATTTCGGGTGATTGAGTATAATCAGAAACATAAATGATCGGAATCCCTGCTTCTTTCAATATTCTTGCAGTTCCTCCTGTAGAAAGTATTTCGACTCCAAAATCTTCAACTAATTGTCTTACAAAATCAACAATTCCGGCTTTATCATAAACTGAAACAAGAGCCCGTTTAATTTGTATATCCATATTTAAGAAAGTTGAAAATTATTAATTAATATAATTATTAATTATGGACTCGGAAATTCCTAAGGATCCAGTTGCTCTTCGTAAATTTGTTCTTGAAAAGAGGAAAAACATGTCTGAATCCGAACGCCAATTGCGATTTAGCAAAATTTTGAATCATATTTATAAAACTCCAAGATATAAAAGATCTAAACACATTTTAGCCTATTTTGGTATTTCTAGGAACGGTGAATTTAATACACTTGGTTTAATGGAGAAGATCTTGCAAGACGGAAAGCATCTCTATTTGACACGTTGTATTCCTGACCAGATACAATTGGAAATTTATGAAATTCATGATCCGATAAAAGATTTGGAAGCTGGAATGTTTAATATAATGGAACCTAAAACAAATTTGGAAAAAATGAATGATTTTGAAAACCTTGACATAATTATAGTTCCTGGATTAGTTTTTGATATCTGGGGTATGAGGTATGGTTATGGAAAAGGCTATTATGATAGTTTATTGGGTAAGCCATCTTTGAACAAAGCTTTAAAAATCTCTTTTGCACTATCATTCTCAGTTATGGATTTTCATTTAATATCACATAAGTTAGATGTTCCAATGGACATGATTATAACCGAAAATGAGAAAATAATAATAAAACCTGGATAAAATTAAAAAATAATGACTCAAACTTGATAAGCATACTAAATCTGAGAAAGAAAGAATTTTTTGGAAGACTTAGTTGTTTTGAAATAAATGCAAGACCATCAAAATAGCTAGAAAAAAATTTTAAAAAAGGAATTTTTCTAATTTAAAAAAAATCTAAATTAAATTTAGATATTTATAAACTTAATTCTTTAGCGATTCTTTTACCCCAGGATTTATCAGCTTTAGTAAAATGCTCAACCATGCGTTCTTGAATGTATTTAGGGACTGTTTTTAGACTATTTACAAGATTTTGAATGAGTCGTTCCCTCTCATCATCTGGTAATAATCTATAGAGATTACCGGGTTGAATGAAATCAGCATCAACTTTAGGTTGATTATATCTATCAGCATCACCAGAAATTTTTAAAGGTGGTTCTTTGAAAGCAGGATTTTCTTTTGGGCCACCAAAACTGTTTGGTTCATAGACTACAGAGTTACCTGCATTTCCATCGAATCTCATAAAACCATCACGATGGTAAGTGTTCACTTCTACTCTTTTTGGTCGGTTAACTGGTAATGATTGATAATTAACCCCAAGTCGATATCGATGGGCATCTGCATATGAAAAAAGCCTACCTTGGAGCATTTTATCTGGTGAGAAAGAAATTCCTGGTACTTTATTAGAGGGATCAAAAGCCGCTTGTTCCACCTCTGCAAAATAATTAGAAGGATTACGATTTAACTCCATTATTCCCACTTTGATTAAGGGATAATCACCATGAGGCCATAC
>JAUWPK010000069.1 GCA_030611625.1 Promethearchaeum sp.
GCACCCAATACAGCGAGAATTTCCTGCCACTGTTGGTGACATTGTTGGAATGGGCTTGTATAAAAAACATCTTTTCAAACCATTCAAAAAGGATGATACTGAAAGGATAAAATTAGCCCTTCATAAAGTAAATATGGGTTCCTTTTATGATAGACCTATTGGCCATTTATCTGGAGGAGAACAGCAAAAAGTTTTAGTTGCACAAGCTTTAGTAAGAGAGCCAGAAATTCTACTTTTAGATGAACCAACTTCAGCCTTAGATTTTACAATGGTAAATGATTTCTTAAATCTTTTACAAGATTTGAATAAAAATTTTGGACTAACATTGATTGTAATCCAACATAATCTCGAAATCTTGCGACCATACTGCTCTAGGCTAATAATATTAAAGGGATCTATCATGTATGACGGTTTACCGAATATTCCTAGAGCAGATGAATTAATTAAAAGAGTTTTTTAAACCTAGTATTAATTTATTTTTTATCTCTCTTTTTATTTCTTTTGTTTTGGAATCATACAAATAAAAGCTACGGTTTCATTTCCTTCATTTACATAACCATGAGGTTCATTTGGTGGAATAAAAACGAATTCACCACTGGAAACTTTCTCCCTATCTCCATTTTCACTAATTAATACAATTTCACCATTAAGAATGAAAATTTCATGTTCCCAATTGTGGAAATGTACGCCAATTTGCCCGAGTGGTTTAATTTCAAAGCGCCTCATAATAAAATTTGGAGCTTCATCTTCACTTATAAAAACTCGGATTGTTGTCTCTGTTGAACCAAACGCTTCCACAGATTTCTCTTCAACTTCAGAAAAATGAAAATGTTTAATCATATATAGTGAGAATTTATGTAAAAAAATAAATTTAATGAATGAAAAATTGAACTTATGGAGATATGGAATGATCTTGAAAATCCCGAAATAATTGGAAAAAACAAGGACCCGGCACATAATACTTTAATACCTTATCAAGATATAGAAAACGCTCAAACAGAAATACCAGAAAATTCAACGTATTTTAAAAGCTTAAATGGAAAATGGTGGTTCAATTGGGTAGAAAAACCTGAAGAAAGACCTGTAGATTTTTATAAAATCGATTTTGATGATAGCTATTGGAAAGAAATTACAGTTCCAAGCAATTGGCAATTAAAGGGTTATGGTATTCCCTACTATACTGATACAAAGTATCCTTTTAGACATAAAAAGAAATTATCTCCTCCAAAAATTCCACACAATTATAATCCTGTTGGTTCTTATAGAAAATTCTTTACAATACCTGAAAACTGGGACGATTTGGAAAATAGGGAAGTTTTTCTTCATTTTGCAGGTGTAAAATCTGCTTTTTATATTTGGATTAACGATAATTTGGTTGGTTATAGTCAAGGAAGTATGACTCCCGCAGAATTTCGGATTACTAAATACTTACAGAAAGGGGAAAATTTACTAGCTGTTGAAGTTTATCGATGGTCTGATGGAAGTTATTTAGAAGATCAGGATATGTGGAGATTTAGCGGAATTTTTCGTGATGTATATCTTTTTACTACACCAAATGTGCATATCAGAGATTTTTTTGCATATTGCGATTTGGATGAAAATTATAAAGATGCAATTTTAACAATTCAAGCAAAAATACATAATTACTCAGAAGATAGAGCGGATCACATACATTTTGAAACAATTTTAAAAGATCAAAAATTCCGAAATGTCCCTCTGAACCCGATGATAACGGAAAAATTAGAGATTGGAGGAGAATCCGAAATCACTATCAAATTTGAAGCTAAAGTAAAAAATCCTCTAAAATGGTCTTCTGAAACACCAAATCTCTATGATTTATTCGTTGTTTTAAAAGATTCTAATCATAAAATTATTGAGGTCGAACACTGTAAATTCGGATTTAGAAAAGTGGAAATAAAGGAAAAGAAAATATTGGTGAACGGCGCCCCCATCCTACTAAAAGGTGTTAATAGACACGAACATGATCCAGATCATGGAAGGGCTATTCCACATGAAAGAATACTTGAAGATATAAAGATGTTTAAGAGATTCAATATTAATTCAGTAAGGACTAGCCACTATCCTAATCATCCGGAATTCTATAAGTTGTGTGATATGTATGGAATTTATGTGATGGATGAGGCAAACGTTGAATCGCATGGGTTAAGAAATACTTTACCAAAAAGTAAGCCTGAATGGAAAAAAGCAGTAGTTGACAGGATGGTTTCAATGGTAGAACGAGATAAAAATCACCCATGCATCATTTTGTGGTCGCTTGGTAATGAAGCAGGAAATGGAGATAATTTTATTGCTATGAAACACGCTGCTATAGATATCGATTATACTCGTCCCATTCACTACGAAGGCGATTACGAATTGAATGTTTCTGATGTTTTCAGCACGATGTATACTTCCCCAGAGACATTAGAAAAAATGGGTCAATTAAAAACAGTTAGAATCGGAGGAATCGCATATTATACAGTAAAAGCAAAAAAATATGGAAATAAACCGATTTTATTGTGTGAATACGAACACTCTATGGGAAATTCAACAGGCAATATAAAAGAGTACTGGGATATTATTGAAAAATACGATAATCTAGTTGGTGGGTTTATTTGGGATTGGGCAGATCAAGGATTAAGGTTGATTTCTGAAGATAAAAAAGAATATTGGGGATATGGAGGAGATTTCGGTGAAGAACCGAATGACGGTAATTTATGTATAAATGGAATTGTTGATCCTGATAGAAAACCACATCCCGCAATTTATGAAGTAAAAAAAGTATATCAGTTCATTGAAGTTATTCCTGAAGATTTAACAGTCGGTAAATTTAAAATATTAAATAATTTCTCGTTTATTTCTTTGGACTTTCTTGATATTGTTTGGGAATTAACCTCAAATGGTAAATTAATTCAAGATGGTAAAATTCCGTGCAAAAAAATTCTTCCAAAGCAGGAACAAAAAATTTTAATTCCGTTTCAACGCCCTAATGTAAAATTAAATGCAGAATATTTTCTAAAAATTGACTTTAAATTGCATAACTCGACTCCTTGGGCTAAAAAAGGACATAGTATTGCTTGGGATCAGTTTAATATTCCGTTTGATATTAAAGAAAAGAAATCAAGACAAAAAATGAGTTTTCTAACTATTCCGGTGCTTAAACCTAATGATTTAGTCGATAAGTACAGGATTAAAGGAGAAAATTTCCAAATCGAAATTAGCAAATTAACTGGTTTAATCGAATCATATGTATATAAGGGTAAGAATTTAATTTCGAAACCGCTTAAGCCGAATTTCTGGAGAGCTCCCACAGATAATGATGTGGGTATATCAAAATTTATCTCTATTATCGATGTGAACACAGGCTGGAAAAAAGCAGGAGAAACACAGAAATTAATTTCATTTACTGCGGATCAACTAATACCACAATTGATAAAAATATTGGTGAAATTAAAGATTTCAAACGGAATTTCAGAGTTCATAAGTGAATACACAATTTATGGAAACGGAATTATAATAGTTCAAAATTGGTTTACACCGAAAAAAGAAATGGTTAAGTTTGGAATGACTCTTGAAATTCCAAAAGAATATGAAATTGTTGATTGGTATGGTCTCGGTCCTCATGAAAATTATTGTGATAGAAAAGTTGGAGCAGCTGTTGGAATATATTCCTCAACTATTCCGAATTTTGCACACAATTACGTTCGACCTCAAGAAAACAGTAATAGATGTGATATTCGATGGATTGCCTTTACAAACAAAGATAAAGAAGGAATTCTATTTTCAGGTTTACCGCTAATTAGCGTGAGTGCTTGGCCATATTCGTTAGAAAATTTGGAAAAAGCAAACCACATTCATGAGTTAATTAGCTCTGACTCAATTACTGTAAATGTGGATTATAAGCAAAAAGGAGTGGCCGGAGATAATAGTTGGGGAGCTAAACCTAAACCTCAATATAGATTGCCAAAAAATCTAGAATATAATTATTCCTTCAGAATCAGCCCATATATTAGCGGTTTAGGTGATTTTGATGTCGTATCTAAGAAAAAGCTACCAGAATTAGATAAAGAAGAATAGAATAATGACATATATTCTTACTTTTTTAACTAAATCTTTTCATAGTTTGTTTTTTAATGAATTTCCTTGAAGCATGAGTAATTATAAAACTCTTTATAAATCCGTTCTTGCCAACTGGATAGAAAAATTTCGGGTTTTTCGATTTAAGAATTTTTAATACTAATTTTCCAACAATACTTGGATCAGGAGCATTCGCTAGATTTTTATCACGAATGTTCTTTGCTTTCATCGTTATGTTGTAATAGGGTGAATCATCTTTAAGTAAAATTTCTTGTGGAATAGCAGTGTTAATTTCAAATGGAGCAATAACTACTGTTTTTATTCCAAATCTTTCCACCTCATTTTGAAGCCCTTTTGAAAAAGCTTCAACACCCGCTTTGGTTACCGCGTAAAAAGTTGAAAAGGGAACTGGACTTCGACTGGCCATTGAAGTTATATTTATGATTAATCCTTCTTTTTTAGTTCTCATATGAGGCAATAATCCTTGAGTCAAATGGATCAAACCAAATAAATTTGATTCAAAGATTTCTCTAATTTTTTCCATCGGAACTTCTTCGATAGGTCCAACTTGACTAACGCCTGCATTATTAATCAAAACATCAATATTTCCAACGTCTCGGATTAATTTATCTATACTTTCATTAATTGTTAAATCCAAGGGTAAATATCGCACTCCCGAGATTTTATCATCTTTAGGAATTGCTTCAATATTACGCGAAGTTCCAATTACATAATAACCTGAAGAATTTAATTTTTTAGCAATTGACTTTCCGATTCCTCTTGAAGCACCTGTAATTAATACAATTTTTTTTTCATATTCATTTGGCATTTCTATTCTCTCCAATATATCACAAATTTTACTCATATATTTAAAAAATTAAATAGATAGAAAGCACCATAAGTGATAACCCCGTAGGCACCTATCTTTAATATGTATTTAAAACATTTCAAAATTATTTTTAGTAATTTAGATTCTTTTCGAGGCATTCTATCTTTTCGAGAAGGAAAATCTGGAAGATTTTTGTGGGGTTCTACTTGATACCAGTATGCTGTTGAGTCCCATCGATCCCCACGATGATTATTGTGACCATGCTCGATTGTTACCTGGATTTGTTTTTCAAAAGAGATTGGATCCTGAATGTGATAACGATAATAAGTTATTTTTCCTAACCAATTAAAACCACCACCCTTGATGACACCATGATAAGGGGCACTATATTTTTCTGTAGGGCAGAATGCAGTATTGAAATAATCTTCTGTACCTGTTCCATAAATGGTTGGTTCTTTTCCAATATCATCATCGATAAATATCATATCATCTCCTTCACCAGGCCAATTGTAATTCAGACGAAATTTATTATCTATATTAACATTGCACCCGACATATTGTCCCTTTCCAGATGCTTCTAAAATAACATGATTTCTATCATAACCACCGTTAGCGCGCGTATTTTTTCCAGCTGTAGCTTGCCATTCAAGTTTTTTATATTTTTTTCCGGTATCTGGATCCCTTTTCATATCGTATTTGTAATCAACAGTTCTAAAACAAGAATGAAAATAGCCAATTGGAGTTGTAACATCTTCTTGTGGCCATTTTTCATAAATTTCATAATCAACATAATAATAAAATATTAATCCAGGTGATTTTAATCCATCATCTCCTGGAGCAAACGAATTTGGATTATCATTTTCAATTTCAATTCGTGCATTTTTCTTAAAAGGCATTGGCCACCAGCAATTAAAGCCTTTACCCTTTTGGGGGCTCATTTGAAGGGGTTCACTATTAAAATTTATTCGTTCACCATGACCAAGACCGAAAAAATCTCCAAGAGGGCACTCAACACTAGGGGTCTCTTCACCATCCCAAAAAATCCTTATGATGACATGTCTTAAAAAGTATGGCTCTCCAAAACACATTTGCGTTGTCCAAATGTGATTAATTAAGCCAGGTCCATTTTTCTGAAAAATTGTGACTTTTTCTCCCGGTTTGATCCTAATATTATCCATATTCCCCCCAGTAATATCAAAAGAAGATTCTCTTCTACGTTTAAATGTTCTCAATTTCATAATATCACGAAGGGTAGTAGATCCAAATATTTTTTCAGTCATTCACATCAAATTCAATAATTTTTTTTTAAATATTATTTGTATTTGGGTGGTTTGCCTTTATAATTTTCACTTTAGTCGAAAGGTATTTGTGTGGTTTATCTTTATAATAAAACATAATTTCGCATGAAATACAATGAATTCTGAAATTTTGGAAGTTTATAATGGAATTAAAAACAGATTTGAAATCAAAAAAAATTAACTATTTTGGGTTCGCACTTGGCACTTTGGGATTTATGTTACCTATAACTTTTGTTAACGCTTATACATTTCAATTTTACGTTTATACTATTGGATTAGATGCATTATTAGTATCAATTGGGATGTTTATTGGGTTAGTTGTTTTTTCTTTTGGGGCTATTTTATTTGGGGTTATTTCAGATAATAAAAAACCAGGAAAAATGGGTAAACGCCGACCTTTTCTCTTATTATGTCTACCAGGAATGATTATTTTCATGATTTTAATTTGGATGCCTCCTAAATGCCCTGAAGGTCAAACTATGTATTGGCCATCAGCTATCTATGTATGGGTTATAGGAATATTTTTTTCTACATCCATGGCAATGGGTTTTGCCCCATACTACTCAATGTTACCCGAAATTGCACCCACTGAGAAGGAAAGAGTAAAAATTGCATCATTACAAGGTTTATTCAACATAATCGCGGTTGTTGGGGGGATGGCGTTAGTTATGGTTTTGCAAAGCCAATTGGTTGATCCCCTTAATAGTAAATGGTGGCAACCATCCGGACAGCATATCATATTGATAACTCCCTGGATTAGCAGTTTAATTACGTTAATTTCTGCAATTGCAATAATTATCGCATTTTTCAGCACAAAAGAAAATTCTCAAGAAGAAGATTCTGAGATTATGTTAACAAACAACAAAAGAACTAACATAAAGAAAAGTCTTGAACAAATTTTTGCCCCAACCAAACATATTAACAATAAAAACTTCCTTTGGCAAACAATATTCTACAATATGGCATTTAGGCTTTGTATAGTTGTAATGATCCCATTTTTAACTTTTGTATTGCATTTGAAGCAAGAGAGTTATTTTGTTTTCTTCTTATTTATTGCACCCTTTGCAATTAGTGGGTTTTTCTTATGGCAAAAATTAATATCAAAAACCGGTTTAATAGATGGATTTTCTTGTAGTATAAAATTGAATGTTATTATTTCATTTATTGGACTAATTTTTCTAATTGAATTTCCCGAATGGGCTGAAATGTTATTTGGAGTTATTGTTATTGGATTTTTAGTTTCCAGTTTATTAGCGGGATTTATTTTCCCAAATCCAATAACATCGGCTTTAGTAGACGAAATTAAATTGGAACAATCCCAAGGTGAAGATAATAATAAGGAGGAAAATCTCTCAGGAGCTTACTTTGGGTTAAATCTTTTCAGTATGAATTTTTCTTCGGGAATAGCAAGTTTGATTCTAGGATTAATTTTTGTAGGCGATAATGCAGAAAATCCTACGTTTATAATACTTACTTTCCCAGTCATTGGCTTAATATATGGAATTGGACTTTATTTCCTTCAAAAAGTTAAATTAAAAAAAAATTAGAAGGAATAAAAAGGAATAGAAGAAATTTTTGGTTATAATTCAATTCCATTCATTTTAGCAAAGACTTTATAAATTCCTTGAGTTCCTAAATTTCCCATTCCCATGTTCATTGCAGCAATATAGAATTGCCGAACTAATGAAAGTCCAGGGAGAGCAAGACACATACGTTCTGATTCTTCTAAAATAATGCCCATATCTTTGACAAAATGCTTAATATAAAAACCGGGATGGAATTTCTTCTTAATTATTCTTCTTCCTAAATTGTTAATTGACCAAGATGATGCAGTTCCTTTTCCAATTACACCAATTACTTTTTTTAAATCCAAACCTGTCTTATATGCATACAGTAACGATTCTACAACACCAATCATCGTGTCAGCTATCAAAATTTGATTGGCCATTTTTGTATTTTGACCTGAACCTGCTTCACCCATAAAAGTTGCAGTTTCTGCGACTGTCATGAATAAAGGATAAACATCTTCAAATTTTTCTTCATCTCCACCAACCATTACATGTAAAGTCTTTTTCCTCGCCGCTAAATCATCTCCTTCAATAGGCGCATCCAGTGAGAAAGCCCCTTTCTTTTTGGCTTCTTCATAAATTCTTTTAGCTAAACGAGGGCTAGAAGTTGTCATGTCTATGAGAATCTTACCAGGTGTTACTCCAGCTAAAATCCCTTTTTCTCCGAAATAAACATTTTCCACATCTGATGGATAACCCAACATTGTAAAGATAATATCTGTTTTTTCAGCAACTTCTTTAGGTGTAGAACACACTTTAGCACCTAATTCGGTTAAATCATCGCATTTACTAAGAGTGCGGTTATATACAATTACATCATTACCTGCTTTGATAAGGTGAGAAACCATGGGTTTTCCCGTTGTGCCAACTCCAATCCAGCCTATAATCATTTTTTTCACTTCACTTTTTTTTAATTTATATTTATAATCAATAATTATAATTTTTAATTAATATTATATTACAAATGAGCGATAAAAAAAAAACTTGTTTGAATTGTATACATTTTCATTCATGCGATGTAGATGGTAAAGATCCGCATGGATATTGCTTTTCTAACCCAGAAACTATAGGATATTGCACTTTATGGGAAGGGGAACGTTCAACAACAGATCCTTGCGAGAGTTGGCAAATACGCTGATTTTTTTTTGGAATTTTATGAAACAAATTATAAATGTCATTTATTTATTTGTATTCATTAATTAATTAGAGAAGGTGATAACATGTCTTCAATTATAAGACGACTAGTAAAAGAAGTGAATAAAAAAGAAGATGATTCTTCGGTAGAAGAAGATATTCCAATTGAACATTTAGAATTGGCAGAAATAGCAAGAAAGCGAGTGTTAATCAAATCCACACTAAAAAGCCATATTGTCATTTATTTACTTACGAATACTTTATTGATTTTAATAAATTTGAATGCATTTGAAGAACTTATCCCGATTAATGAAATAACTGATTTTTGGGCAGCTTGGCCTATTTTGATTTGGGGAATAGGACTTATTGCGCATGCCACAATAGTATTCACAATAAACATTACTGATTATGATAAACGAGTATTTGTAATTACTACAGTTATGAACATTGCAATCGGAGGGCTTTTAGTATATATAAATTATTTAACTAATTATTTAATCAACATAAACAAAATTTGGTGGTTATATGTTTTCACTTTTCTAGGATTTTTTATAATTGTACACGCTTGGGTTGTCTTCAGAAATTCTGATAAAACTAAATTGGAAAAAAAAATAAGAAAAGAATTTGAAAAATTGAAGGAACTTGAGGAAAAAAAAAATCTGGAAGAGGAAAAAACGAGAAAAGAAATTTTGGGATCGAGTTATACAATTAATAGCAAGGACAAAGAATAAAATATGTTTTCAAAAAAAATACGGTTGGAATCAAAATCCAGGAATAAAACCGTTTCTGTAGCAACAACTCTTGTCTTAATGGCAATTGCAGAATTAGAGGATGACCCCTTAAATAAAGCAAGAGTTGTATATGGTTATCAAATCATGCAACACCTACAGAATAAATATAATTGGAATGTAAAATCAGGAACTGTTTACCCCATTCTAAAAAAGTTGAAACATGATAATTTAATTGTAATGCAAACAAATATGCAGAAAGATTCCAATAGGCAACAAATATTCTATAAGATTAATAAATTTGGGAGAAAACTAATTGATGAAATTAGATCTTTAAATCCCGAAGCTCTAGATATGGCGTTAAGAGAAGGAGATTCTCACGATGACGCAGTAGTAAAAGCAATCAACAAAATTCCGAAGAATAACTTCGCTACTCAATATTTAGCACCTATTCTGGTGCATTTTGAAGATAAAATATCTAAAATGGTTTCACTCGATACCCCGAAAAATCAATTGGACATACTACAAAAAGAAATTGAAAAATCTATTGAGCAGATTGAGGCATGCAAAATTCTAATGAGATCTCATATAACCCGAATCGAGAATTATAAGAAATTACAAAATAAAGAGTGATTGAACAACCGAAGTTTCACCTTATGCTTTGGATGAAATTGTTTAAATTTGTTTATTAATTTTAACTTTTTAATCGAATTTTGTATTTTTTTATTGGAGTTAACTTGCATGGAAAATAGTAAAAAGATAAAGAAAAAAACGCATCCAAAACCTAAACAAAAATCGCTTGCGAGAATTCTTCTTGATAATAATCCTTTTGATAAAATTGCTGATTTTAGCAGAATTGCTATGGAAAAATTAGGAGTTTTAGAAATTTTTGATGATTTTATTTATTGGAATGTAGGGCGAGCGAATTTTATACGAATTTTTAAAACATTCTGGGAATACCCAATTGTTGGAAAATCTAATTTTCCTCAAACAGGCGGAGCATTGGTCGTAAGTAATCATCAAAGTGAGTTGGATCCTTGGTTAGTAGGGAGTGCAGTTAATAAAAAAGTTCAATGGTTATCTAAAAAAGAGAATTTTGATATTCCTATCTTTAAATCTATCATAAAACCTTTTGGAACTATACCAATAAAACGGGGAGGAAGCGATACTAACGCATTAGACAAGGTAAGGGCTGTACTTGAAAATGGAGGGTGTGTTGGAATGTTTCCTGAAGGAACAAGAAGTCCAGATGGAAAATTGGCGCCATTTCATAGTGGTGCAGCCAAACTTTGTGTAGAAGTTGGTGTCCCTTATGTTCCTTGTGCAATTTTCGGAGCTTTCAAAGTTTTTCCAAAACATTTGAGTTTAAATAAGATAAAGGTGCGAGACGGAAGCATAATAAAAATTGTTATTGGAAAGCCTGTTTACATCGATCCTTCAATGGAATTGAATTATGAAAACATTCAAAAAGTAAAAGATGGAATGAGAAATGATGTGTTATGCCTTCAATCTGGAAAAATGAATGTTTCGAGAATAATTCGTAAGGGAGTTTCGATTTCTATTGAACAAGAACAAGTTAAAATTGAAGATGGGGTTCCAACAGGAAAGTTATCTAAAGAAATAGAAGAGAAAATTTCCGATCCCATTGAGGATTTTAGTTTTTCATAAAATTAATTTTCTTTAATTTTTTTTATCGGCAAAATCAAGCATTTTTAGAACCAATATAAACCAAAAAATGAAATAATATAAGAGTTAATTTTATTTATTTTGATAAACTTTTAATGTCGTTCACAAAATGAATCAAACAGAAAAGCCCCGATTAAAGATTGGAATACCAAGGGCACTATATTTCTATAAATATGGCCCTTTTTGGACAGCTTTTCTGGATTATTTAGATTGTGATGTTAAAATTTCT
>JAUWPK010000309.1 GCA_030611625.1 Promethearchaeum sp.
TGTCTTTTTCAATAATTCTAATCGTTCGATAAAAAATTCCCGATAAATGCGAAGTTACATTCCCCTCGTAATCTTTTAGTGGTGTGCCATCTACACCGCGAATTATTGCCAAAAATTGATAAAGAATATTAAAAGCATCAATAGCGATAGTCTTACTAAGTAAATTTTCAAAAGTTATTACTTTTTTTACATCTTTGACCAAATCAGTGATTTTAACACCCAATATTTATCGCCTCTTATTGATAAAATAATTAGTGATTACCTGTTATATTTATTTTACTTATGATATATTTAAAGTTCAAAGTTTCCTTTTTTTTCCTCTATAAGCTCGCCTTTTTAGAGTGGCTCCACAATGATCACAATTTTTCCCTAATAATTTTGGTGGAAATGTTTCATAACAATTGGGACAATAAATTTCCCATTTAATACTTTTTTGGATCCCACGTTTTTGATATGAATAAAAGGGAATTTTTAGCCGAGCACATGTATTTTGAACGGAATAATCATCAGATATAATTATCCCCCTCTGATCGGGGAGATTTTTATTTAAATCAATGTATAATGCAATAATTTCTTGATCTGTTTTGGATAAAGCAGCAATATCACCTGTTTCTTCTGCAGTTTTACAAATAAATTTCAAAGATTCCGGCAATGGATCAATTACTTTTAATATTTGTTGAGCTTCCGCTATTTCTATTAACCGTGAAGATCTTGGATTAGATAATGCTTCATCATACACACTCGATGTTATATAAAATTGAATTCTAGGATTCTGAAGAGCTATTTGGTTTGGATCAAAAGCGGATACGAAGGCTGTATTATCCAAGATTATATAATTAAGGGAATTAAAATTTGCGACCATATAATTCTTTTCCAATAAAATAATTTAATTATCGATTGAGGTTTCAATAATGTTCCTACTGAATAGAATCTTCTCACGAACTCTCTTAAAATAACCCAAAACATTATCTTTAAAGCGAATAAATTGAATTTCACTATTAGAACGCGAGATCTTAATGGACACTTGAGGACTAACCTTATACTCGGCTTGCCCATCTATTATTACTAGACCATTTAATCTCGCTCTTTCAAGTTTAATAGTAATTTCAGCAAAATCTGGAACAATTAAAGGGCGAAACACTCCAGTACTTGCAGAAGGGTTTAGAGGAACAATTTCAAAAGCATTCAATCTTGGATCCATAAGACATCCGCCAGCAGATAAAGCGTAAGCACTTGAACCGGTGTGCGTAGAAACTATTAATCCATCTAAATAACTCGAAGTGAAATAATTTTCATCGATTTCAATGCTGGCGTATAACACTTTAGAAGGTTTTGAAGATATTATTAGAACTTCGTTTAACGCAAGTGGAAGCTTATGCTTGCCGATGAAAGTTGATAACCTGGATGCAGTATCTACGAAATACTCACCTTTGAAAACTTTATCCAGATCTATCTTTAAAATTTCAGGGTCAGCGTCTGATTCATCTAAAAAACCAACACTACCCAAATTTACTCCTAAAATTAAAGGAGGATCAACTTTGGGTAAATTTTGAGCAATACGTAAAACAGTCCCATCACCTCCAACAGAGATTAAGAACTTTGTATTATGAACAGTCATATCTCCCAAATTTTTCGCAAAATGGCGGATGAATTTCGATGATATGCGAGTTTCATAGGAGATTTTTTCTTTTCTTTGCAATAAATAATCAGTAATAAATTGAACAACCTTAAGCGCTTTCGGGGAGTCTAAACGACAGGCTATTGCGACAGCCCTATCATCTCCTTGACTTTTCGGCTTGATCTTAAAAAGATTTTCATCCATATGAAATTCCCCTAAACTAATTGAATAAAATTAAAAAATATTAACGAAAGATTTATTTCGGGAGAACAACCCTTGTTACAAATGATCTTCCCATTACAGTCCAAAATTCAATTGTGGATTCAGCCTGTAAATCATGATCATCGATTAATTCATGAAGTTTTTTTAAGTTTAATTCATCGTCCTCAAAGGGATACATTATTTCAAGAGTTTCATAAGATTCCAAGTCCATTACATGAACTATTTGATCATTTTCCATAATGTCTACAAGCTGACCGGATCTTTTTTCAATTTCAGGCACTTCTACATTCGTATCAGCAGTCATGGTTAATGATTTCTTTTTCTTTGTAAATAAACCAACGCACCCTATGCGACTTTTGGCATGACCGTGTTTCCCCGACTTACTATGGTCGTTGGACAAAACTAAGTAAGGTTCGCCCTCGTAAATATAATAGTTACCTTTTTTTAAATTATTAGCAGATTTTCTTGCCATTTTTTTCACTTATTTTTCTTCGAAATGTTTTTACTATAAATATATGTTAACGGATTTTATGAATTTTATGATATTTTTTCCAAGTTAAATTCATTATAGTAAATACATATAGGTTCCGCACAGGAAAGGGCGGAAAATGTGGTAACTGTGGGAATTTGGATATTACACTTGTTGATTCATCTTCTGGTGGTAATCGAGAAGGTTTTAGAATCGATTGGGAATATTATTACCACAATGCAAGAAATTTACTTTCATTGAACAATATGGAGATTATTATTAATTAAATAATTGAGTTATTCTACTCGATCCTACTCGATCCACATGGAACGACTCTCCATTGACCACATTGAACAATTTATCCTCTTTTCTAAGATAATTATATTTTTCAATTAATTTTAATACTATTTTGTCATATCTCTTTCATTGAATATTAAAACAAAGAAACTTGGTGTTATTTTTGATTTAGATGGAACTATTTTGGACGACATTCCATTCATTCTTAATCTTCATGTTAAAATTGCAAATGATTATAATTTTCCCTTAACTGATGAATTAGATGCCCTACTTCGGGAAAAAACCGGCATTCCTCTATGTATAACTGGTTCAAATTTGGTAAGATTCAAAGTTTTGAATTATTTGGGAAAAAAAATCAAAATACCATTTTTTAACCGGTTGAAAATGATGAATAAGGCTAAAAAGTTTATTTATGAGTATTTTAAGAAATGTCCGTTGATTGACGGAACTCAAGAAACCCTAAGATTTTTGAGTGAAAATAATGCAAAAATCGGAATGTTTACTAATGCTAGCCGATTAGAAATTAAAAGAATTTTTAATGGCAGGGAAGAAATTTTAGATTATTTTGAAGGAAATATTATTGCAAAAGATGATGTGAAACATAAAAAACCCCATCCTGAAGGAATAACCAAATTAATAAATAAATGGGGACTTGCACCACAAAATGTCATGATTGTTGGAGATTATACATCGGATATTAAAGCAGGAAAAGAAGCCGGTATTATTACCGTGGGAGTTTTAAGTGGAGTAGGAACTTTAGAGCTCTTCAAGAAATTAAAAGCTGATTACGTCATTCAAGATATTTCAGAAATCCCACTAAAATTTCCTAAATTAGGTTTTATAATTTGAAAATTATTTTGTCTTTTGGGATGTAATTATATAATTTTGCCTTTTTAGATTTTCTTAAAAAAAAAAATGAGATTGTCTTTTTCCTCTCTTATTATAATCTTCGCGTAATAAATATTTAAAGCTAACTTTTTTTATGCTCTCATTTTTTTTGTATATATATATCTTAATTTTAAAGAGATTTTCATTGATTTATTTGATTTTATTTAAATGACCTCAGTATTTTTTATTGCAGTTAAATAAAACAGTTTGGCAAATTTTTTTATAAGAGAAATGAAAATTATTATTTAGATCTGAATTGAAATCAAAATTATTTGAAATGGATAGAAATAATCGCTCCGTTACTTTGTTAAGATATGTAGTTATTTTCACGATCCATAATTCTGAAGAAATTTTAATTACTGAGCAAATAAAACAGAAAGTTCATGCGGGGATCTATGATTTTTTTTACCCAAAAAATGAAAGAAAGAAGAATGTTAAGTTAATTTCAGTATATATACACACAAATTATGTCGAAATTAACATTCAAGCTCTACCTGTCTTTAATTTAAAAAAAATTATTAAAGAATTATATATACATTCAAAAAAATATATTTTAAGTTATGCTCCACAACTGGGAAAAATTCTTTGGAGTGAGAATATTTTCTTGGGTACTCGGAGACAACTGGTGAAACAACAGGTTAAGGCGTATCTGAATATTCAAAAAATAATTAGCACTGTTGAAAAGTATCATTAAAAAAAAGGAACTAGGAAATGTTTATTAAGTTATTAATTGAGAATCTAAGGTATCTTTGCATATATTGCACAAAAGGAT
>JAUWPK010000015.1 GCA_030611625.1 Promethearchaeum sp.
CAAGCCAATACTCTTACAGGATCTTTAACTCCCCAAGCATAGGTAACTTCTGGTCTAAATATACCACTTCCTCCCATTTCCAGCCAAGCACCAAGTTTTTTTGAATATACAGATACTTCCATTGATGGTTCGGTATAAGGGAAAAATCCCGGGCGAGTAACGACCTTTTCAAATCCCATCCTTTTATAAAACTCAACCAATTGACCGATTAAATCGGATAATGACAAATTTTCTCCAATAACAATCCCATCTATTTGCATAAATTGAGCAAGATGTGTTCTATCTTCACTCTCATTTCTAAATACCCTATCTACGCAGAAAACTTTCATAGGAAGCTTTGATTTTTTGGTAATGTGAGATAGTCGTCTGATGGTGGTAGCAGTGGTGTGAGTTCTAAGTAATACTTTTTTAGCAATCTCTTCAGACCATTTATATCCCCACCCAGTTGAACCAGTATTTCCTCCATTTTCATGAGTGTTCTTAATAATGTCAACAACTTTTTTCTTCGGTAATTTTCCCTCTGCTGGATTTTTTAAATAAAAAGTATCTTGCATTTCACGGGCTGGGTGATCTTGAGGTTGGTATAAACAGTCGAAATTAAAGAATGCTTCTTCAACAATTGGGCCTTTAATTTCTTCAAAACCCATTGAATGAAATACTTCACGAACTTCATTTATGATTACAGTTAGTGGATGGTATTTTCCTGCTACAATGTTTGGTCCTAATGCATTTACTTCATAACTTTTTAGATTTGAAAGGTTGTCTTTCCATGATCCATCTTTTAACATCTCGCTTGATATAAGATTAATTTCCTCATCAATTAATTGAAGTTCTTCTTCTGTAATTTTCTTACCATTTGGAGTCAATTCGACTAACCGCAGTATTTTTTTGTCTTTCGTGACTAATTTTCGTTTATAAATTGAATTTACTGCCTGGTGTAATTGTTTTGGAATTTTTGATAATGAAATTGATTTGTTTTCTTTGAATAAATCTAACACTTGTTCTTCTTCAGTTTTTTCTGGTGATTCATTATTAATAAAAATCTGTTCGTACCCCATCGCCTTAGAAGACATTATCCACCTATTCTTTTTCATCTTTGAAATCCCAACAAAGAAGATCCTCTTTGGAAAATGTAATTGCTCTTCAATTTCTTTAGATAAATCCATTAATTTGACTTCTTTTCGCTCATTTCTTGCTAAAACATCATAGATTTGTCGTTCGGGTAGACCAGAATCAAGATAGATCTTTGCTTCCTTGGTTAATGTTATAACTTCCAATTCTTCTTCTTGGAATTTAGCCAAACCAACTTGTTCAAGTGAATATATTGCCCCCGACATCAATTTCTCATAAGGGATTTTTAATTTTTCGCTTAATGTCCGGGCTTCGATTGGTTTATTTATTTTCTGTAGTTTTTTAAGAATCTTAAAGTGCTCATTTTTTATTGATAATTTTTGAATTATATAAATCACCTATATTTAAATTTCAAAGATAACAAAATCTCATTAAATTTCAAATTTTTTAAAATCTCGAAACATCAAAATCTAATGATTAAATCATCTTAATAATTGCTTTTTTTTTACAAATTCTTGCGTAATTCACTCGAACTAAATTTCTTTCCGAATTTGTTCAGAATAATGGGAATTATGATTAAAATAAGAGGTTGCAAGCCCTTTTGAATTCGTATTTCATTTATTTTTATTGCTATTTTGTAAGTCTCCATACTACTAACGTGAGCTTGAAGATTTTTATCAGTTATTGTAGGACCAAATGGATCATTTAAAGGAATTATTGAGTAGTATTGCTCTGAAATTCCAAGTTCATTGTGTATAAATTGTTTTAAGTTTTTTTCCCTTTTGGAATATGACTGAATTTTATCCTTCAATTTTTTGTTTCCAAGTAATTTTTCAGTTGTGAGCCCGATTGCTACATGTTTCCCGTAATTAAATGCCGTTTTAATAAGATCTGCGTGCCCTAAATGAAATTGATCAAAAGTTCCACCTAATCCTATTAGTTCATAAATTGATTCATTTCGGGGAAAATCAACCATTATTTTGATATAAGTAAATTATAAAAATTATAAGTATGTATTTCAATAATTTTAATGCTCTTGGTTTTGTAATATTGTTTCTATAACTCTACCAAGATCCTATGCTCGGAGCCCATCTAAATCCGTTTCTTTTCATTTACAAAAAAGAATTGATGAATAAATTAATTCGATTTATCGAGAAATTGAATTCAAGATACGGAAGAATGCATAAGAAGGGATCTTTTTCATTCGGGTTATTTCGATGAGTTCGTCTTTTTTCATTCTTTTAGTTGCCTATTACTTTTTATATGCTTTTTACCTATGTTTTACTAAATAAAATTTGTTGTATGCATTTATTATGTCACAATTTTCAGATTTTCTTGCTCAATTTAATGAGTTTCTTACCACGTTTTTCATCATTTTATTACTTTTAGTTTTCTTTTACGGTCAAAACTGGCAAGGATGGTACGCTGGGCGACAGATTAAGAAATCTTTGAAAAGATTGAATAAATGGAAGAAACATGGCGTTAATCTGATACAAAATATTATTGAACCAATCTCATCCGAAGGTATTACTCCTCGCGAAATAACAGAATTTATAAATAAAATGTTGGATTTCTTTGTTATTCCTCCTGCTCAATTAGATCCTCCGATTTATGAGAAATTGCGTTATGTTATGTCATATCGAGAAAAAAGGTTTTCTCAATTAATTAAGAATTTTTTACCTAATATTGATAAAAGTTCACTTGCAACAATTTCTGCTTTACTTAATGCCACTACAGAAATTCATAATCTTCGTAAAAAAGTCCGTCACAATTTAATAATAGGTGAAAGAACGAAAAGTTATCTGTTTTTACTTTTTACTGCTTCAGATTTGACACAAATGATGATTAAAGCTCGTGCATATAGAACTGCATTAGATTCCTTTAAGGAAAAACAACCAATTGGGGATTCAATAGGGCCACTGTCAGTAAATAAATTCATTAAAGAAATTCAAAAAAATAATGGTGTTCTAAATCTCGACTTTAATTTACAAGAACGCTCTCACGGAATCTATTCTTCTGAAATAACTTATGAAAATCGTAAATGTATTTGCTTACGTCCTAAGGGGCCTGATGCCATTGTAGGAAATATTGGTGATGCTGTCGAAAATGTAATAAATGAATTGCGTGAAAAAAATCAACATATTTCTATTGTAATCACTGTAGATGCAATGAATCGCTTAGAAGGTGAAAAAATTGGAACTGTTGCACAAGGTTTAGGGATTGTTATAGGTGGGGATTCAAACAATATTATTGATAAATTCCAGATTGAAACACTATGTATGAAAGAAACACCTTCTATCCCCTTTGAAGCCGTAATATGCAGAGAAAGTTTAGAAGAAGCAGTTTCTCCTATGAGTGAACCGATAAAGTTTGCAATTCCAAAAATTATCAGGATCTTAAAAAAGATAATACGTTCACAAACAAAATCGGGTGAAATTGTAATGATTTTGGGTATTGGAAATGCAATCGGTGTTTCTTTTGAGTGAAAAACATAAAATTTTTGATATTATTGATGATCTCGCAGAAAACTTAAAGAAATTAAACAAAAAATCAATAAACCAAATTTTTATATCACCAGAATACTCTGATTTTATTTTTCTATTATTGTATCATCCCGATAAAGCCGTACGAAAAAAAGGGAAAATTTTACTTAAATCAATTAATATTAAAAAAAATCATAATATAAAATCAAATTGGCTTGGATTAAATTTAGAAGAATCAGAATTAGAACTATATTTTCAATTTATAATACATTTTCTAGCAGAAAAAGATATTAATCTTTTTTTAAATACAGTAAAGCTTATCCAAGCAAATAAGAAAAAATTCGAACCTTACCTAATTGAAGCATTAGTGAATGACAATGAGGCAATCGGTTTGAATGCAGCTAAATTACTCCACGTTATTAATAATGAAAAATTCCAAAGCCCAAATTTTTATGAAATAATGAAAACCTTTCCAGAATTAGAAAAAGGAAAATTAATGAAAATACTCAATAAAAAATTAGTCAATTTATCAGATATGAACTGGAAAAAAAGAGAGAGCATAGTAAGAATGTTAATTTCTTTAGAAATTCCAACAGCTGTTAATAAGATTCAAGAATTTATCAGTGATCCTGATGAAAATATTAGATATAATATTGCAGCCTCACTCCCAAATTTTCAGACACCTTTAGTTGAGAAACTGTTGATCATACTTTTACTTGATGAAATTGATAAGATTCGATTTAAAGCCGCAGAATCTTTAGGTGTCTTATTCCCTTCACTCTATAAAAACCAATCATCTCAAAATATTTTACAAATATATGGAACCAAACATCCAAAAAAATTACTTGCACTCATGGAATCTTTTAAATCTAATACAAATATTCAGAAAATGTGGAAAAAACTCGGATATGATTCAAATTTCATTCAAAAATATTATTCGGCATCTGATTCGACATTAATTGAGAAATATATTGAAAATATTGTCTTATCCGAAGATGAATCCTTAAAAAACACAATAAATTTTATAATTTCGGATAGAATGCCAAGGATTTTGGAGTTTATTTCAAAGAAAATAAAAAATGAAGAGGATGTGGATAAAAAAAGAAATTTCTTACAGACTTATCAGGACATTCAAAATTTATTTACAATTAAACAGCGAGATGGATTTATTTTATTACTCTGATTATTTTAATTAGGTGCAAAATTTGAGGCTGTATGCTATTATAAGTGGAAGAGTCCAAGGAGTATTTTTCCGAGTTAATACAAGAAAAAAAGCATATGAACTTGGTTTATCTGGATGGGTTAAAAATCGATGGGATGGTAAAGTCGAGGTAGTATGTGAAGGTTCTAAGGAAAAAATCGATTTAATGTTAGAATGGCTAAAAAAAGGCCCTAATTACTCTAAAGTTGTCAAAGTAGAGCATTATTTTGATGTTAAAGAAGAAGGTTTTAAAGATTTTAAAATTGTATATTAGAATTATTCTTCTTTCTTAGTGATTTTACGAACATTTTGGATAATAAACTTGAACTCGTAATTCATTTTAGTTTTGCCGCTTAGCGATACGCGGTCTCCAACTTTAATATCTGCTGCTGTTAAAGTTTTCTCACTAATTTTCACTATTACGCGATCAAAAACTCTTTTCATTGTATTTTTCTTATTGTCAGGGGCAGCTTCTCCTTTTTGGAGATCTAAAATATAAAATTCACTTACATGCCCCATATATTCAGAACTCCTTTTTTCCATCCTTTTTACTTCAGCATCAATAATATATACCCTATTTGCACCACTTTCTGAAGCAATCGTTTCAATAATCGGATTTTCTTTCATAATTTTTATTTTTAATTCGCCATCTACTGGAGTTCCTTCCATATTCTCAATGTTTGTGAAAAATTCTTCCGCTTCATCTTTCTCTAAATCAAATTCAGTTACTTGTATTTTAAGATTATAATTATCAAAACTAGTAGGAGAATACTTGAAAATTACTAATCCATTTCTTTGGATTTTATTATATTCGCTTGAAAACGGAATTTTTTTATGTTTCAAAATATAATCTTTTAATTTCGTGCTTAACATTTCTCTGGCTATCTTTCCATCAATTTCTAATATTTCATCATCTAAAATAGTATGATACCGAAGAGTCGGAAAGCGTTCTCCCTCTTTGATTTCTTTGTGAATTAAGATATCATCATCTTTTACTTCATTTTCTGGAATACCTTTATTAAAAACAAAATTTTCGCTATCTATATGGACCCACCATCTACCAAATAAACCATCAGAAACATTATCTAAATCGTCTAAGTTGATTTTCATAACTTAATTACTTCCAAACAATTATTTAATTATTTCTTAACAATTGTTTTTTCTCCTTTCTTACTGAAGAAATTATCTAAAGGAACTAAATTTAATTTCTTTGCTAATTTTTGCCGTTTTATTTCTTTTCTATGTCTTGGAGTCAATGTCTTCTTTTTTTTTAGATCAGTTGGAATCTTCTTCTTCATAGGTTGGCTAGTTGGAAAATGAAATCGATCATGATCCTTCATCTCCTTAAATATATCTGGATCTTTGGGAATTTTCCATTTCGGAACTCCCTTTCCTGTAGCAATCCGAATTAAAATTTTTTTTTCCATTTCATTATTTCCTGCACAATAACGATTGGCAATAGTTAATTTAAAGGACAACATTGGTCCCCAAACTATTGAATAATTAATCCAGTCGATAATAGCGCGAGTGCTTGGAGCTTTTGTAACTGTATTATCTACAAATTTTGCTCTTCTGCATTCAGCAATTACTTCGCAAAACAATAGTGCCCATTTTTCATCCAATCCTGTAAGTTGTTGAATTAACCATGATTCTTTTTCAATTGAAGGATAAGTCATTTCAATAATTGCTGAAGCACGGTCTCGAACAGAAGCCTGTAAATCATTAATTCCCATAACATCAGGATTCATTGTTGCAATGATTAATAATTGGCTGTCTTCTGATAGATTTACATATTCATTATTATTTTGGGTCAATATTACTCCTTCTTGTTTATCTAATAAAGGATTAAGAGCCATTTGTGCATTTACAGTTAGGGCATTTAATTCATTAATAATTAAAATTGCCATTTTGCTATGATTGGCTGCACGAATAATAGAAGGAATTGGCCCATCTTGCCATTTAGTACCTTCTCCAATAAGGATTTGACTTCCCAATAAATCAAGATCTATCATAGAATTTACACAGTTTATGATTTGATATGGACAATTATAGCAAGCTGCTAAATAACCACCCAATACAGTTTTTCCTAAACCAGGGGGGCTGAAAAAATAAAAAGTTAAAACATGTTTAGTACCAGAGAGTCGATCTCGTTCAACTGCTAAACGTATTAATTCCAATTCGTTAATTTTGAAACTATTTTTTCCTTCAAACTCAAGAACGGGGTAATAAATCTGTTGATTCTTTTTTGGGTATATAACATTATAAGGTAAAACCTTTTGAGTTGTCTGGATTTTGTTTTCAAGAATGCATTTGGAATTTTCTTTGCTGTTATGGTTTTTTGGTGTTGTTTTCCCTGAAATTATTTCATTATTTTCATCATTTTTGGGTTTTTCTGATTGGAGTGTGATATTTATCACCTTGGAAGTATTGCTTGATAATTTTTATCGAATTATATAAACCCCTTTTTCTTAATATTTACGATGAAATCATCTCCTCCCTTTTTGAAAAGCAAACTATCTACCATAAATTTATCGGATCAACAAATTTTAAAGCATATTGCTCAGAGAGTATCAGATTCTCCAAAATGTGTAGTTAAAATTGGCATTCCCAGAACAGATGGTATAAATATTTTTCTACCTTTTAACGATAAATCATTAACGTTTGAAGATTTGGAAGGATTGGCTGCACATGAGGGTAGTCATATAAGATTTAAAAGTATCAATGATCCTCAAATCCCAAAAGAGCTTTTTCCAGAAAACCCTCAGTTTGCTCAACTTATTTTAAATATCTGTGAAGATGCCCGAGTAGAAAAATTACTAAAAGACACATTCCCTGGATTTTGGGATGAAATTGATGATTTAAATTTAAGATTATTAACCCAAAAAATAAATTTATTATCCCAATTTCCAGTAGATAAACTAAATGAACCCGAAGCTATTGAATTATTAATCAATTTTCTATCATTTGAAGGTTGTTCCCACTCTGAATTATTATATGATCCACTTTTATCAGATGGGGGAAAATTTAAATTTGGATCATCTAAATTAGGTATTTTTTGGAGGGAAATTTCAAAATCAATAAAATTTATTCGTAAACAACAGACATTTGTCGCATCTCTAATATCATCAAAACGAATCATACAAGCAGTGCTTAATTATTTTGATTTTAGGGGAGATTTATTCTCAGAATCTGAAGATAAAAAAAAAAAAGAAATAGAAAAAGAAAAAAATAGTTCCAAAGAAGGAAAAGGAGAAGGAAAAAAACCAGATAAAGGATCTAAACCGTTTATTTCACCAAAAGAGAAGGAGCTTGATGAATCTCCTAAAAAGGAGGAATTAATAAAAAGAATGAAAGAAGCAATCTTAAAAAAATTCAAACCCCAAGTAAAATTCTCATCGAGTGGAATTCATTCAAGAATATTAAATAAGAAATCACAAAGATTATTAAAAAAAATTAGAGCAAATTTACAATCCAAGAGATTAGATTCAGATACCGACTTTCAAAAATTTGTTAAAGAAAATTCAGAAGAATTAGATATTTCAAAAGATGAAATTCTATCCATTTTAAGGGAATTGAAGGAAAAAAAAAGTTTTAGGAGTAAATTCGAAGAAATATCTCCAGAAATACTAAATCTTGATGATAAAATATCTATTGAAATATTTAGAAACGAAAAAGCAATTCAAAATTTAAATAATATTAGAAATCCCATTCAAGTTTACAAGAAAATCGTAAAAAACCATTCATTTTTAATTCATAAATTAAAAATTAAATTCTCACCTATCAAAAAATCTACAAATATGCGAAGAGGTCAGCGTAGGGGTTTTATCTGCGGAAGAGATTTAGCTCAAGTCAAAATTAGCAGAGGTCAATTTAAATCTCCATTTAAATATCATAATTTTGATAAGGGTGCTCGGTTAATATTATTGGTGGATGAATCCGGATCAATGAATGGAATGAGGATCCAAATCGCTCGTGAATCATGTATAATTTTGGCAGAATCTTTAAAAAATACCAGAATTTCATATGCAATCATTGGATTTGGCGCTAAATATTCTCAAAAAACTATTTGTGAAAAAATTTATAAAGATATTGACGAAAAATTAAACCCATCAAAAGTGGGATCTATTGGTGTTGCTTCTACATTTAATGAAAATAGAGACGGAACTTCATTTAGAAGTATCGTTAATAATCACCTTCAATCGCAATCATCCATAAATTCTACTCCAATCTTAATTATTATTTCAGATGGACAACCACATCATGGAGGCACTTCATATATTCGTTCTAATGCTATTGAAGATACGCGTAAAGCAATTTTTTCAATACAGAAAATGGGTGTAAAAATATATGCAATTAGTATAGATTCAGGTGGGAGTTCATATTTATCAAAAATATATAGGCCAAATCAATATGTAAAATTGAAATCTTTGAGCGAATTATCGACAAAATTAATATATCTAATCACAGAAATAGCGAATGCTCTATCCCATTAATTCAATTATGTTTTTCCTAATATTTTTTTAACATCATTAAATGTAAAAGGTTTCTGTAAAGTTCCATCAATTTCTATTGGATGGAGTTCTTTTTTAATGTCCTCAACTGAATAACCTGTTGAAAGGATTATTTTTATTTCTGGATTTAAAGCCCTAATCTCGGGTATTATTTCTTTTGGTGAAAGTTCTGGTAAATTATAATCAATGAAGGCATATGCGAAAGTAGAAGGATCTTTCTTAAAAATCTCTAATCCTTTTTTACCCAACTCTGCTGTTTCTGAGGATATATTAAGTTTTTGGAGAAATTTACTTAAAATTTTCAGCAGTATAGGCTCATCATCTATGATTAAAATTTTTTGAGTTTCCGTCATTTTTTTACATTTAATTATGATGTATTAAGGTAATTTAAATCTCCCTATATTAATTATTTTGTTTAACCTTCACTTAAATATATCCGATAAAATTAGTCAAATTACTTAATTTATGATAATATTGGAAAAATTCGAAAAATTTTTTTAAATTTACTCCCAAAACTTTTGAATAAAATAGCTTTTAAGGCTTAAATTCAAACATTTAAATAACAAAAAAAATGTATTACGTTACATTATTTTTATATATAGTTAGGAGATATTAATATGAAAAAAAATTCAATAATATATTTATTGGGTGCAATTCTGCTCATATCTTTCTCAATCCTACCGATTTCAGATTTAAATTCTACAGAAGATCAACAAAAATCGTGGGAACCTCCTACTCAACCGAGAGTTCTTGAAGTAGGTCAGGAAGAATGGTGGAATGTAAGTTATGCTTATCGGATGCAGATTAATGTTACTAATCCAGGAGCAACCGATTTTGTGGATACTTATGCATCTGTTTCATTCAATTATTCGTTTTTCGTAGAACAAGGTAATATGAATGAAAGTATGAAGGATGTTCGTATTGTAGAAAATGATATTCTTCGCTCTTATTATATCCAAAAGGATTATCCGAGTTTAAATATGGCTCGTGTCTGGTTTCAAACGAATTGTTCTGCCGATTCATCAGAGTTTGACACTTTTATGTATTATGGTAATGATACTTTAGATTTCGATAATGCAAATCTTTTACCTTACAATCCTATGGGTGTAATGTGGCAGACATTTGATGAAATTTACGGAGGGGATACTATTAAAGATTCATCGCAATCAAATGATGGTGATATTATATTTAACCCAGTATTGAGTCCGGATGCAAAAGCCGGAAATAGCATGTATTTTGGAGGAGATAGTAACCGTGGTTATGTAAATTTAGGTAATCCTACTGACTTACAGATCACTGGTGATCAAACTATTGCAATGTGGATTAAACCCCAACAATTATATAATCGTCAGAATCCATATGCCAAGGCTTATGGTGGAGAAGGAACAATTACTTTAGAAACAAGTGGGAGTTTTAGTTATTATTATGGTCAAGGTGGAGGAAATACCAGCCCATATCAAGGTTTTGGTTCCGGATCTGGTACAGCTTCTGCAGGGAATTGGGTTCATATCGCCATTGTAAGAGATTTAACAAGTGGGCAATTACGTTGGTATGAAGATGGAGGATTAGCTAACCAAGCTTCAGCCGTCTACAACCCGGCTTATACTAGCACTCTAGATGCAATTATTGGAGAAGGATATGTTAGTAATTTTTGGGGATATATTGATGAGCTACATATTTATAATGCTGCTCTTTCAATTACCGAAATTAATCGTTTACGTGATTATACATATAGTTGTGATGCTGAACTTCTGGATGAAGTGGAACAAGGTGCTCAAGTAGAAATTACTATCCGTGATGTTGATGGCTTACCAGTTCCTAATGCCAAAGTATCACTGTATAACAGTAGTGGTTTAGCTTTTACTGAATATTCCGATGATTCAGGATTAACAATCTTCAGTACCATCCCTTATGACGATTATAATGTGACTGTGAATTATACTTTACAGGAAACAGGACAAGAGGAAACAGTATTTTGGGGTAATGAAACAGGCGGATTCCTTCATTTCACAGGACTTCTTGAAGAGAATACCTTCTATGTTGATTTATGGTCAATTGATTTCTCAGTGTTTGATGCTGATGGAGACATCATGGATTATGGGTATGTAGAAGTCTATGATTCAACAAAAACAATCTTATTAGCAAATTTAACTTTAAATCATGGTAGTGGAACACAAGTATTTCGGTGGTTGAACACTTCTAGTTATTATTATAAAGTGTATTATCACAACGAAGATTATTCTGTCGGGACAGTTTTATTGAATGATACCACATTAGATAGGACGGATTTAGCAAACTCTATTACATATAATATCAATGAAACATCTAGTGGTAGTTTCTATTCGGATAATTACATTTATGCCGAGGGTTCAAACTCTACTTTTATAAATTCTACTCGATTAGTCAATGCTACTATCTACGTCTCTGAAATTGTTGATAATTTGGATAAAATTGATTTATATTACATCAATGTCAATGGTACGGAAGTTCCTATGATTGATGCAAGTAAAACCTATACAGCTGAAACCGAAGACACAATTAATGTGCAACTAGCAGATGTATTTGATGCATATGGTTTAAGAATCTACGTTTCTGGTACAAATAGTACTCAATGTGATGGAAAAGTGGAAGTAAATTACACTCAAACCACCAGTCAGCGTATTACTGGAAATATGTCAAAGGTTTCCCTTCGAATAGTCGATCAAGGAAGTTATGATCCTGTTCCTGGTGTAGTAGTTCATGTTTATTCTGGAGATGTAGATCCTGGCAATGAATTGGTAAATTTAACAACAGATGACGATGGATATGCTCGTGGAGTCCAAAATTCTGATCTTGAATTCTGGTATCTACAGGGGACTTATAATTACACCTTGGAATTCTTCAATGATATTAAATTTTTCAATGTAAACTATACCGATCCAGGACAATGGAATGCTAGTTTAGTGGATGAGTACAATTATACAGTTTCGGAATTTTCCACTCTAATCTTTGAAATTCAACTTGATATGAGTAATTTCCAGACACATATCTATAGTTATAATCTCCCGACTGAAGTAGATTGGGGAGAATTGATGACCTTTGAAGTTAATTTTACCTATACTGAACCCCCTACTTTTGTCGATCAAGCTATAACCGACCCAGATTGGATAACTTGTACCATTACTGGTTCAATTGTTCATACTGCGAATATGTCTCATATTGCTGGAGGTATCTTCCGTGCTGTTGTCGATTCTAGTCTCTTTTCTGCAGGAACAGCGCAAACCATGCTTACTGTTGAAGTAGATGGGTATAAGGCCGGTTATGTAGATCCCAACAATCTATTATTTTTGGTTTCTCTAAATCCCATTGCGACAAAAGTTTCAATGCATGATTATGCAAATGATATGACTGAATTGACTGATAACACAATTTCTGCGTATTACAATGAAAATGTAAACCTTTCAATAGCATATTTGGAGGATCAAACAGACACTGAGATATCTGGGGCAACTCTATCATATTACTGGGATTATGGTGCCGACACAGACGTACAAGAAGATCCATTGAATCCTGGTTTTTATACAATTGATATTTTTACTGGAGATGCTCCTAATATTGGTAAATACGGAATTTACATCACATTATCACTGGATAACTATGCATATCAAACAACTGTTGCATTTATTGAAATTCTTGCTCGTCCTACCGTCTTAAGTTCGACAGACACAGATGAAACTCAAGAATTACTCCGTATCACTAAAACTCTGTATGAATCCGAGGAATATCTCTTTAATTTTACTTACAGTGAAGTGTTAGGAGATCAAGAGTATATAAATAATACCGATGTTAGTTCATACAATTGGCAATACACTACAGGAGATACCAATGGGCAAGGCGATTTAGCTTTACTTCCCGATGGAACATATCAATTAGATTTTGATACTTCAAATCGGGCTGTTGGTGATTACATTATACTTGTAACATGGAGTAAATCGAATTTTGAGCAACGTCAAGCAATGATCTTTATAACAATTGAAAAGCGTAACATCGATTACGAATTATTAGGTGATTTCGATGGTCAAACTCTAGAAAAAGTTGCTGGAAATGAATTATTCTTCTCTGTGAGTTTAAAAGATAATGTAACTGGAAATATATTGTTGAATGCTTCAGTGGTCATATCATTTGAGGATGGAAAAGAGTCAATTATTTTACTTGATGATGATAATGATGGTGTTTACACTGCAAGAGTTTCATATTCGAAAGATGAAATTAATGCCTTCTTCCGTGATAATACATTCCATGGAACTTTAACAATCAATGTAGAATATTATACCCTAGTAGAAGAAACTGTTATTATATCTATTAAAATGGATGAGGTATTTGAGGGTTTTCCAACTTTCTATTTGTTATTGGGTGCAATTGGAATAATTATTGCAGTTGGATCTTTGGTCGGATATAAATTAGTGCAAAATGCTCGAATTCCTGCGTTTGTCAAGATGATTAACAAAGTTATTTCCGATATCTCGGGTAAGAAGACTGTATCTGATGATAATATTTCTGTTTCTGCTAAAGAAGAAATTATTAGAAATTTGACGAATATTGGAAATTGCTCGATTTGGATTTAAATGAGATTCTGGGTTTAACCAAAGGATCCGTTCCTAGTGATGAAGTTTTATCATCTAGTGAAGAAGCCACAGGAGGGATCTAAAAATGCCTTCAGGATTAGTCATAATGCATTGGGATGAACGTATGGGTGTTGAAGTTATTGGAGCTTATCCACAAGAAGCAACAATTCAAGAAAAAACTTTAATGCAACTCTATTCCCAACATGAATTTACTGGTGAAGCCGGTTTAGTCTCAATAACAGCGGGAGCAGTAAATTTAGCCTCATATTACACAGGTCCAGAATCAGCAATTTATGTTATATTGATTCTGACTATGGAAGAAGATGGAGATGTGTATGAAGAGGGTTTGTCTGATATCACCAGACAAATTCTCATGAATTTGGAATCCAGTTCTTTGAATGCAATTTTGCCTCCCTTATTCCAACGTTTATCTGTGTATCCAACTCTAAAAGAAGAACAAAGATACGGAATGTTTCTAAACAGTGAAATCAAGCGTATGATCTTAGACAGACTCCGAGAAGAATGTGTTATTTCCAAATCTGAAATTTCGATTTGGTTAAAAGATCAATACAAAGAAGGATTTGTTGACATTGAAAACATATTAAACGCCATGGTTAAACTAGGTATTGTCAAAATTGCTTCTGTAAAGGGGATGGCTTCTGATTTAGTTTTTCTATCAGAAGATATAATGGCTCTCCGTGTTCCTCCAGCAGAATTAATAAAAGATCCAGTTGATCGCCATCTACCTGAATCTTTAACTAGCGAATATATGACTGAGATTCGTAATTATTTCAAACACTATACACCAAGTGAGCGAGATAATCTGGAAATCATTGAAAAAGTTCTTTTGGATCCAGCTTGTTATGAGGTCTTAAAATTAATGCGGGAAGCAATAGTCACTCGCAATGATTTAGAGAAATTACGTAAAAAAGGAGTAGACGATGTGGATAGGGTATTAAAAGCATTTTGGGAAACAAAAATGGTTGCGGTTTTCAAAGATGACAAGGCAAATGAATACTTTTGTTTAACCTGTGATTTTTATATTAATAAGTACTATCCACGTTATCTAGTTGATACTATTCGACAACAATACCGCAGTCGGGCTCAAAATTCAAATGTGTTGATTAAAGCATTAGAAATGTTAAGAGAAGAATATTATTTCCAATTTAAATTACAAAAAACAAAAGAATCTGCTGCAATTGAAGAGTAGTTTTTTTTATTATTTTTTTATTTATTCGATAAATTAGATTAAATATTTCGCAGCATAATAACCTCTGACTGAGCATTCATCTCAATGTTTTCAATGAATATTGATCTGATTTGAACGGTTTAAAAAATAATGGAAACTTTTAGATGACTTATCACAACTAAGTTTTTCCCACATATTTCCCAATATTCGCTTCTTTACGAAATATTTTATTATTATCTATCAGAAATTATAATGACTGAATTTCTACTACTAATTTAATAAAGGTGAATTATTTGGAAATCGAAATCATTAAAGCAAAAAATTTGAAAGAAATCCCAAAAGATTATTCTAAGCTAAGATTTGGAAAGAATTTTACAGATCATATGCTAATTATGGAATACAAAGAATCGCAAGGAGGATGGGGACCAGCGAAAATTATTCCCTATGGAAACTTAAGTTTAGATCCTGCTGCCAGCGTTTTACATTATGGTCAAGAAATATTTGAAGGAATGAAATGTTATGGCCATGAAGATGGTAGTTTAGATTTATTTAGGCCGAACATGAATTTTAAAAGAATGAATAACTCCGCAGAAAAAATGTGTATGCCAAAACTTGATATTGATTACACAATCAATGCTTTGAAAGAATTACTAAAGTTGGAAAAAGCATGGGTTCCTAAAGAAAAAGGCACTGCACTATATATCAGACCTACAATGATTGCAAGTCAACCATTTCTCGGAGTACATTCAGCTAATGAATTTCTATTTTACATAATTTTAAGTCCAGTAGGAGCATATTTTAAGGATGGTTTTAAACCAGTAAAAATATCGGTTGAAACGTTCCATGTTAGAGCATGTCCTGGAGGCATTGGAGATGCTAAAACAGGAGGTAATTATGCCGCCTCATTAAAAGCTTCAACTGAAGCTGAAAAAAAGGGTTTTTCACAAGTATTATGGTTAGATGCAAGAGAAATGAAATATGCCTCAGAGATTGGAGCAATGAATGTTTCTTTCGTTATAAACAACGAAGTAATAACTCCTGAACTAGATGGGGCAATACTTCCGGGAATTACTCGGAATTCAGTAATTGAAATCTGTAAATACAAAGGAATAAATATTACAGAACGGAAAATAAGTATTGATGAAATAATTCAAGCTTTAACAGATGGAACATTGAATGAGGTATTCGGAATGGGAACTGCAGCTGTAATTGCACCAATTGGATCAATTTATTATCAAGATAAAGAATACATAATAAATGATTTTAAAGTTGGAGCTCTAAGTCAACAATTATTTGATGAGATAACTGGAATTCAATCCGGTATTATTGAAGACCATTTCGGATGGACAAATAGAGTTTAGGGGAATTAAAATGGAAATAAAATTAACTAAGAATCAAGATCCAAGACAACCTCCTGAAGATGACTCAAAATTAGGATTTGGAAATATTTTTTCAAATCACATGTTAATAATGGAATGTAATAAAGGTGTTTGGGATCCAGCAGAAATTAAACCCTATGGACAGCTTTGTTTAGAACCTGCAGCAGCTTGTCTCCATTACGGTCAAATAATTTGGGAAGGTATGAAATGTTATCGAGCAAAAGATGGACTTAGATTGTTCCGTCCATTTGAAAACTTTAAACGTTTGAATCTCTCCGCAGAGAGGATGTGTATGCCTTCAATAGATGTGGAATATATGGTAGGTGCTTTGAAGGAATTTTTAAAAGTTGAAAAAGATTGGGTTCCTACATTAAAGGGCACATCTCTTTATATTAGACCTTGTATGGTTGCTCATGAAACTTTCTTAGGGCTTCATAAAGCAGATAAATACCTTTTATTTATTATTTTAAGCCCCTCGGGCCCTTATTTTAAAGAGGGCTTTAATCCAATTAAAATAATGGTTGAAGAAAAATATGTTAGAGCTGCTGTGGGCGGAACTGGGGAAGCAAAAACTGCTGGAAATTATGCTGCATCCCTCAAATCAGCTGTAGAAGCAAAAAAGAAAGGATTCTCGCAAACTTTATGGTTAGATTCGATTGAGATGAAGTATGTCGAAGAAGTAGGTGCGATGAATATTGCTTTTGTGATAAATAATGAGGTTATTACTCCAGAACTTGATGGTACAGTTTTACATGGAATTACTAGGAAATCTGTTTTAGAAATTTGTAAGAAATTAGGTATTAAAGCAAGCGAACGCCGAATTTCTATTGATGAAGTAATTGAAAGAATTGAAAATAAATCTCTAACTGAATCATTCGGTATGGGGACTGCTGCAATAATTGCACCTGTAGGTTCTATATCATATAAAGACCAAGAACATATCATAAATGAATTCAAGGTTGGACCGATTGCAAAACAAATTTATGATGAATTGATCGGAATCCAATATGGAGACAAAAAAGATATTTTTCAATGGATCGAAAAGGTTGAGTAGTTTTTTTTTTTTAATTGAACTTGTTATTTAACGATTTTTTTTTTGCCTTCTGCTATTTACAAAATAATAGATAATAATTCCAATAAAATCTATTATACATATGGGTGTAACTAACCAAAAATACCAGTAGTCCAATAATATTAGAGAGTTAATAAACCCAAAAAACATGAAAAATTGTGAAAAAGGACCTAAATAATCAGTTTTTCTGAAAAATACATAAAAATACAATCCCATTAATGATAAAGTAATAATCAAATCTATGATATAGAATAAACTTTGTGAAATCCCATAGATTGAAGCAATTATCGAAATAATGCTATTTAATCCAAAAAAAGAAAGATAAAAATACAATATTTTCTTTGAAATCATCTTAATTAATTTAAAAAAAGCGCAAAAAAAAAATTCTTGTAATTTTCGTTAGATTCAATTTTTTTTATATTCTTAAAATTTGTTTCAATTCTTCTTCGGTATAAGACATTGTCTTTCTACCATCAATTTTCTGGACTAAACCTGTAGTTTCTGAGTAATAATTAATAACTTCTTCAGATTGGCTTAAATAAGTATTCCAACGCTTTTCAAAAGTTTCTTCATTATCATCACTGCGATGAGTCAATTCTGTGTCTGTACAAGCATCACATATACCTTCTACTTTGGGTTTCAATTCATCATTGTAAATGTTATATATTTTTCCGCATTTTGGGCAACTCCAGCGACCAAGAATACGCTTTTTAAGATCTTCCTTTGGAATATCAATAACTACCACAATATCCAATTTGGCAATATCAGATAGAGATTTTGCTTGATCCAATGTTCTTGGAAATCCATCCAGCATAAAACCATCTTGCTTTACATCATCTTGGGCAATTCTGTCTTTCACCATGTCGATTACAACGCTATCTGGGACTAATCTTCCTGAATCAATGAAATTTTTAGCTTCTTTACCGATTGGTGTATCTCCTTTAATATTAGCTCTAAATAAATCTCCTGTAGATATATGAACAACTGGGCTAAAGGCCTTTATTTTTCCTGCTAGTGTCCCTTTTCCTGCACCGGGAGCTCCGAAAAGTACGAAATTTGGCATTTTTTATTCATTCCTTAATTTTTAAATTGGTTTATTAAAAATAAATCAACTAATAGGATCAATAATTGATTTAAATTAATTTTTATTAATTTTTATTAGTGTGTCTATAAGTAATCAAATTTTCGCCAAACATTGTAATAAAAAATCTCTGGAACCTGGAGAATTTGTTGAATGTGATATTGATTTAGTAATGGTTCATGAGCAACTAGGTGGTAGAATTTCTCCAGAATTTCGTAAATTGGGATTAGAAAGCCTATGGGATCCCTCCAAAGTATTCTATATCCTAGATCATTGGGTACCTCCACCAGATATAAAAGCTGCAAAAATGCATCAAATAGCAAATAAATTCGCTAAAGATTTTAACATAAAATGGAATATGGGACAAAATCAAGGTATTTGTCATCAAGTTCTTCCAGAAAAGGGTTTTTCACGTCCAGGTATGTTAATAGTCGGATCTGATTCTCATACTACTACTTATGGGGCTTTCAACTGTATTGGAACTGGAATTGGTGCTACTGACGTATCAATTATATTTTCTTTGGGAAAATTGTGGTTTAAAATTCCTGAGGTCCAAAGAATAGGATTTCAAGGAAAATTGGGTTCAAAAGTCATGGGAAAAGACGTTGTCCTTCAATTATTGAAAGATTTTAGGACTGATGGTGC